>JAENVU010000047.1 GCA_016650415.1 Acidimicrobiia bacterium | reverse complement strand
CTACATCCTCGACCCGACCCACGTGTGGCCACTGCATCCCTCGCTCTTGACCTTCCTCGCCGAGCGCGCCGGATTTCGCGATGTGGAGATCCGCTTCTACTCACCCGCCGAGGGGTATCACCTCGCGCCGATCGACGCCGGACCCGATGCCCCCGAATGGGTCACCCAGATCAACACCGCGCTGGAACGCCTCAACTACGTGTTGTTCGGACCCCAGGAGTACGCGCTGGTCGCGACGATGCCCCCGGAGACCCCCGGCGGGGTGGCCTGACCGAGCAATCCCGTCGTGGGAACTGCGTCAGCTTCCTGAGCGCGCGAGCGCAGCCGGCAGCGTGCGCAGCAGGATTCTCAGGTCGGTGCGCAGGCCGATGGTCGCGACGTACTCGAGGTCGATGTCGGTATAGAGGTGCATCATCCCCTCGCCGCGGCGCGAGATCTGCCACAGGCCGGTCATTCCCGGCTTCACCAGGTGACGCTGGCGCTGCCAGCCCTCGTACCGATCGACGATCCCGATCAGCTCCGGTCGCGGTCCCACAAGGCTCATCTCACCGCACACCACATTCCAGAGCTGGGGCAACTCGTCGAGACTCCACTTGCGCAACTGGCGGCCGAGATGCGTATGGCGCGGATCCTCCTCGCTCTTGTGCGTGCGGCGACGGTCATTCGTTCGGAGTCGACGGCTCGCGCGGCGGTCCCCCATCCGACGGTCGGGTGCCATCGTGCGGAACTTCACGACATCGAATGGTTCACCATCGCGACCGACTCGACGCTGGCGAAACAGCACCGGGCTCCCGATCCGCATCCGTACGAGGAGGCCCACGACCAACAAGATCGGCGACAGAGCCACGAGCAGCATCGCCGCGACGGCCCGATCCAGTGCCGGCTTGCCCAGCCGTACGTAGATCCCACGCGGCGGGACGACGAAGCTGAGATGCGCCCCTTCCGATTCCGGGGCGCGCAGGGGCATCGGTGGCGCGCTCATCATCCGAAGTTCTCGGCACGCGGGCCGCCGAACCTGACCCCGGAAACCGAGTCATGGGGCGGCCGGACGCGAAGACGCGGCCGGCAAAGCCGGCCGCGTCTTCTTCAGTTCCTGGATTGCAGTCGGATCAGGCGATCGCCTTGCGACGGGACTGGCGCACCACTACTGCGCCCACGCCGACGGCACCGACACCGATGAGTGCCAAACCGGTCACGTCACCACCGGTGAACGGAAGCGACGACGACTTCGACGCCTGCGCTGCCTGCACCTGCGTGTTCGGGTCGACCTGCGTGTTCGGGTCGACCTGCGTGTTGCCGCCGTCCGGGTACGTCCCTGCGCCAAACGCAGCGGCGGCCGGTACCAGCGCGCCCAGCACGATGCCACTGGCCGCAGCGACGCGAAGCGCCCGTCCGCTGTTCTTCCGCTGCTTGCTCACATTGACCTCCACGCGACCCCGTCCGCAGCCTGCGGAACGGTGAGTTGAATCGGACCCTGCCCCAAAGTGCGAGGGTAGGTCAACCAGTGTACAGGTCGACCACAGTGTGTACAAGCCGTATTTCCCCTGAAATCGGACACCTGAATAGGTCATTCGCCTTGTTTTCCGGGCATTCAGCCTCACCGAACCGGGTGATCACCAGCGAATCGAGTGCGGGCCATCGTCATCCCAGGTGTGGCTGCCCGCCGAGTAGTGGATCGCCGGGAAGCGAGCCGACGGCACGACCTCCATCCCCCGCACATCGGCCGGGACGGTGAACTCGACCGTGTAGGTCTTCGATTCGCCTCGGAGGAGCCCCACGTCGCCGGCGATGACCTGGCTGGAACCATCGGCGCCGGCGGCCACGAGCCGGCTCACGCCGTCGAGCGAGACGTTTCCAGCGGCGCTCGGGATGTTGATGCTCAGAATGCCGCGGTACTCCCCCGGCGCGTAGCTGGAGAATGGGTACGGGCCTTCGACGTATCGACTCAGGCCCGCGCCGGGCGCCTGATTCCGGAGGGTGATCCGGGCGCGGACCCGGGTTCCCAGCTTGACCTTCCTATGGGTGATCGTGGTCTCGACGGGCAGGAACTGATCGAGCTTGTTGCCACCCCGGTTCTCCACCGAGACCATGAAGCCCGTGCGCGGGAGCACGCCGGACACGCCGGCCGCGGCCCAGGCGCGCTGTTGTTCGGGCTTCGACGACCAGAACAGCACGTGCCGGCCCCGGGCCGCGCTCCGGAGGTCGTCCACGAGGTCGGCGATGTCCCAACCGGCCTTGTCCAGTTGATCGACGATGGCCCGCGCAATCACTCCGTTGCGATCCCGCCGGGCTCGATTCGCGGGCAGATCACTCTCGGGGTCGGTCGCGGCACTCGGGGTGTCGAGGTACTGCTGCAGGAGGATCTCGTTGATGACGTTGCCCTCGTCGATGACCTTGCCGTCGACGATCACGGGGCCCGAGACCTTGATCAAGGCGTGGAGTGCGACGGCGTCGAGCGCGAACACTCCGTCGACGTCCTCGCCGGTCTTGGCCTTCCACATCTGCGCGGCCAGCGATCCCGTCACGTCGAACTGGGGCGACATCGCGAGATAACGCCACTCCTCCGTCGGGCCGAGCCAGCCCCACCGCGCACCGAAGTCACCCGTCGCCGGGACTGCCCCGGGAGGAAGTTCCAGGTCGGTCACCGACACCATGTCCCCCAGGGAGAACTGGCCGCCGAGTGTGCTGAGGATTCCCGCCGACAGCAGCATCCCCGAACCGGAACGCATCTCGCCTTCGTTGGCGGCGAGCAACAGGTAGTGCGACGGGCCGGTGAGCATCGACGCGACGCCTGCGGTCGCGACCGCCACATCGTGGGTCGCGCGCCGAGCCTTGGTGAGCTGACGGGAGAACTTGCGCCGGGCGCGCTCGAGCGGACCGGCCAGCGCCTCGTTGGGTCCGAGTCCGACCGTGGACAAGCCCTTCGCGGCCTCGCGTCCGATGACCCCCAACCGATCGAGCAGCTCGATGCGGTCGGCGCCCGAAGTGGTCTTCGCCGCGAGTTCCTTCGTCGATCGTTCCATCGCGGTCACAACCACGTCGACGACCGTCGACGCGCCCGAGGTCAGTGCCTTGACCGACCGCACCTGGCGACCGACGTAGGGCAACACCTGGAACGGGACGAGCAGCGCGGAATCTGCAGCATCGGCCGCCTGATGGAACTCACCGCGCGCCGAACGCATGGCCGGGAGTCCCTGGCCCCGGATCAAGGCCGCCGGATCGAGACCGTCTTGGGCGGTTTCGAGCTGATCCAGCCCGGCCTGCGCGTGATTCTTGGCCTGAATCAGCTGGTACCCGGCCGCGGCGGTCCAGCCCAGCGCCACCAGGACGACGACGGCAATGATCACCCGGCGGCGGCGCCGGCGCGCCGGCGGTTGCGAGCCACCGGGGCCGGAAGTCATTCCCCGATCGTATGGCGTCACACCCCCACCTTCGGCGCGACACACCCTCTCCATGAGAACAAGCGTGCAAGTGCCGGTTGCCGTCCCACGCCACCAGTACCGTCGACGGAATGGAGTCCACCGAATCGGGTCCCGAGTACGCGCGGGTGACGGTCCGCCAGCTGGCCCGGGCCGAATCGACGTGTCCGCGCCGGTTGGATCTCGACCACCAGGACACGCGGGCGAATCGGGGCGCCAATCGAGGGTTCCGCGTCCGCGCCCAGATCGAGGCCGACGCCCGGCTCGCCCACACCGGGTTCCGCCGTCCCGACGCCGCCCACTTCCGCGCGACCGACGACCTCTTCCCCGAGGAGCGTCAGGTCTACGAGACAGCCGCCCGCTGGTACGTGGCATTGTTCGGCGACGAACCCATGGCGGTGGCCGACATCGACACCCACGAGTTCGAGACCATCGCCCGACGAACGGGCGTCCGGCTCGTGGGCGGCGCCGGTCTGGCACTCGAGGCGCCGGAGGGCCGGCGCGAGTTGCGCATGCTCTCCATCGGCGACCGATCGACCGAGGAACTCCTGGATTCCGCTTCGGTGCGGTTCGCGCTCCTCCGGCGTCCGGACTGGACGCGGTTGGGGCCCCTCCGAGTCGTACGGGCCGACTTGCTCGGGGGCTGGGCGGTCGCCGCGGACACCGACGGGGCCGAGCTCTGGCCCGACCTTCGTGAATGGCTCCAGGATCGGGTTTCGGTGATTCGTGCGCACGCCGACAAGCGCCGACCCCGTGCCGGTTGGGAGTGCGCGCGGTGTCCGTACATCGCAGGCTGCGCGGCGCTGCGATGAGCGCCGATCGGCTCCTGCCCGACATCGTGTCGCTGTCGCCCAGCGGGCTCGACGACTGGGAACGCTGTCCCCGGCTCTACCTCAACCGTCACCTGTTGCGCCTCCCACCGAGTGACGACGGCGTGAGCTCGGGCCTCGGCAACCTCGTCCACGACCTCCTCCGGCTGCTGCACGTTTCCGGCGATTGTCACGACGAGCGTCTCCAACACGAAACGCTCGAGAACCACGGCGTCGAGGAGAACACCGCCGTCAGCGCCATGGTGCGCCAGCACGCCGCGCGCTGTCCGTCACCCAGTCGGGCGATCGGCCACGAGTTGGAGGTGGTCCGGCTCCGCCGCGGCTCACCGGTCTGGATCGGCTCGGGCCGTCTCGATGCGGTCTGGAGCCACGACGGCATCCTCGACATCCGCGATTACAAGACCGGCGCCCCGCGGGATGGTTCGTTGGCAGAAGACTCCCGAGCCCGATTCCAAGCGTGGCTCGCCGCACCACTCGCCGCGGGTGGGCGCATGCGGGTTCGCTACGAACACCTCGGCCACGACATCAGTGCCGATCCGATCGAATACGAACCGGACGCCGACGACCTCGCGCGTGCCGAGGCCGACCTCACCGCGGTGATCGACGCGATCCGCCACGCCGCGGCGCGCGCCGAGTTCGTCGGCGTACGCGACCGCGAGATCTGTCGTACGTGCGCGTATCGCTCGATCTGCCCGGACAGTGCGTCGGTCGGTACGCCGACCTGGCCGCTCCCCGACGACAACGGCTCGTCATTGCCGACCTCGTAGGCTCCGCGCCCGATGACCATCGATCCCCGGACTCCTGTCATCGTCGGCGTCGGCCAGGTGACCCAGCGCACCGGCGATCCGATGACCAGCCTCGAACCCATCGATCTCCTTGCCGACGCGGCTCGCTCCGCCGTCGCCGACGCCGGTGGGCCCGGCCTCGCGTTCGACACCGTCGCCGTGGTCGAGATCATGTCGTGGCGCTATCCGGACCCGGCTGCCCTGCTGGCCCGCCGGCTCGGGATCGCGCCCCGCACCAGCGTGGTGTCCTCCACGGGCGGCAACAGTCCGCAGATGATGGTGAACCGGTTCGCAGACGCGATCCAGCGCGGAGACGTCGACGCGGTTCTCCTCGGGGGCGTCGAGTGCATGTACAGCCGTCGCCGGGTCCGCAAGATCGATCCGACCCTCCGACTCGCGTGGAGCCAGCCCGACGATCCTGCCTGCCCGAACGTCTGGGGCGACACCCGACCGGGCTCGACCCAGTACGAGATGGCACACCGCGCCCTCGCCCCCACCCAGGTGTACCCACTGCTCGAAACCGCCATCCGTCACGCGGCGGGCCGTTCGATCACCGACCACCAGCACCATCTCGGCGCCTTGTGGTCCGAACTCGCGGCGGTCGCCGCGACCAATCCCTACGCGTGGTCGCCGACGGCGTACACGCCCGACGAGATCATCACACCGACGGCCGACAATCGCATGGCCTGCTTCCCGTACACCAAGCGGCTCTGTGCGAACCTCGACGTCGATCAGGCCGCCGCCATCATCCTGTGTTCCTACGAGGCTGCGACCGCGGCCGGGATTGCCGAGGATCGCATGGTGTTCCCGTGGTCGGGCGCCGACGCCCACGATCACTACTACCTCACCGAGCGCGATTCCCTGGCCCACTCGACCGCGATCGGCATCATCAGCGACGCCGCACTCGACGCGGCCGGCACCGAACTCGACGCGATCGCCCGGTTCGACCTCTACTCGTGTTTCCCGTCCGCCGTGGAACTCGCGCTCGAGTCGATCGGGCTCGCGGGCCCCACCGGCGGCGACGAGCGACCGATCTCGGTCACCGGGGGGCTCGCCTACGGAGGCGGACCGGGGAACAACTACGTCACCCACTCCATCGCGGCGATGGTCGAGGCATGTCGACGTGATCCCGGCTCCATCGGGTCGGTCACCGCGCTCGGGTGGTACGCGACCAAGCACAGCGTCGGCCTCTACTCCACGACACCACCGGCGGACGGCTTCCGGCGCGTCGATCCGGCGATCACCCAGGCTCGGGTCGACGCGCTCCCCTCGCGCGAATCCGCGGGGATCGTCGACGCGTCGGGCGAGGTCGAAGCCACCTCGGTCGCGTTCGACCGTGACGGCACACCCACGATCGGCATCATCAGTGTGCTCCTTGCCGACGGCCGCCGGGCACTGGCGAACAGTGCCGACGCCGACACGTTGCTCGCGATGTGCGCCGAGCCTTGGGAAGGTCGCACCGTCGCGCTACGCGCCGACGGCGACACCAACGTCCTGGCCTGATCAGCGGCTCTGTTTCCAGCCGTTCCAGTAGGTGACTTCTTCCATGGGCCGGCGAACCGCCGGCTTGAAGTCGGAACCCGTGAAGTAGGCAACCGGGATCAACCCCACCTGCGTGACCCCGCTGGGAATATCGAGCAGTTCGGCGGCTCGATCGGCCAAGGGGAGATGCAGCGTGGTGAGCACCGATCCGAGGCCACGGCTGCGCAACGCGAGCTGGAAGCTCCACACCGCCGGGAAGATCGATCCGTAGCTCCCGGCCGCGGCAAAGTTCGGCAGTGCGTCGAGTTCGCCGTACAAGCAGGGAATGACGTGGACGGGCACGTCGTGCAACCGTTCGCTCAGATACGTCGCGGAATCGACCACCCGCTCCTGCTGGGCGGAGATCGAACCGGGTTCGCCGAGGCCGGCCTTCAGATAGGGCGTCGCGATCTCGCGGTACAGCTCGGCGAGCGCCGACCGCTTCTCGGCGTCGGTCACCACGATCCAGCGCCACCCTTGGGTGTTTCCCCCGGTGGGGGCCTGGATCGCCAGGCGCAAACACTCCTCGATGACCGTGGGCTCGACCGGTCGATCGAAGTCGAGGCGCTTGCGGACCGAACGGGTCGTGGCGAGCACATGGTCGATCGCAGTGAGATCCAACCCAGCCATTCCGAGGCCTTTCCGAGAGAGGGGCGGCGCTATGTTGGCCCATCGTGTCGACCAACGCACCCACTCGTGGGCAAAGTTTCTGGTGGGGCCTCACTCTGCGTTGCGCCCGCTGCGGATCGGGCCACCTCTTCACGCGGTACCTCTCGATGGCCCCCGACTGCCCCCGGTGCGGACTCCACTTCGAACGCGAATCCGGCTATTGGGCCGGCGCACTCGCGATCAACATCATTGCGACCGGTGGAGTCTTTGCGGTGCTGTTCGTGTCGATCCTGATCGCCACGATTCCTCATATTCCGGTCGGCCTGACCCTGGCCGTGCTGGTCCCCGTCGCCGTGCTCGGCCCGATCGTGTACTACCCGTTCTCGAAGACGGTGTGGGTGGCGGTGGACCGAGCGTTCCTCCAACGCCTGGACCCGAACGAGGCCTACGACGGGGATGCCTGAGTCCGGTCCCGGCGGTGCCGCTCAGGCCGAGGGATTGAGGTCGATCGTGAGGGTCAGGAACCCCTCCTGAAACACCCAGGTTGCGTCACCGACCAGGGCGTAGTCCTGGAAGTCCAGTTGCGCCTGACGCACGAACTGTTCGCGCTGGGGCCCCGCCACCGGCGGCAACGGCCGGTCGCGTACCGCCGCCGCGCGCTCACGAAAGCGGTTGAGCATCGCGTCGACGTCGAGTTCGTCGGTTTCGTGGCTGGGCTGATCGCCTGACATCCGCGCGAATCTACCGATCCGCCCGCCGGCGTGCGACCAGCGCGCGATCGTGGCCAGCGAGATCGGGCCGTACGAACACTTCGGCGAATCCTGCCGCCCACGCCATCGACATCGCGGGCTCGGCCTGATGCGGTGCGACTTCGAGCACCAGTGTCCCGGCCTCATCGAGCCATTCCGGCGCGGTGGTCAACAAGTGCTCCACGGCTTCGAGCCCGGTCGGCCCGGAGATCAGCGCCTGGCTCGGCTCCCAGTCGACCACCGACGCCGGCAGGACCTCGTGATCGGCGATATAGGGCGGATTCGACACGACGACCAACAGCGAGCCACGCAGCTCCAGCGGCAGCGCGTCGAACCACGACCCGTGAGCCACGCGCACGCGTGTGGCCAGCGTCCCGGATGCCGCGATATTGGCGTGGGCAACTGCGAGCGCCGGTTCGCTCACATCCGTGGCCCACACCTCGGCATCCGGAAGAGACGCCGCCAACGCCAACGCGAGCGCGGCGGCGCCGGTCCCGAGATCCGCCACGGCGTAGTGGGTGAGCCCGCCGCCCCACGGCTCCGGAGCGCCGACGCGCTCACCCAACCGCTCGACCTCGGCGACGCCGATCTGGGCCACCACTTCGGTCTCGGGCCGCGGGATCAACACTCGGGGATCGATCAGGAGCTCGAGGTCGCAGAACGTCCACGCGCCCAGCACGTATTGGATGGGTTCCCCGGCCGCGCGTCGAGCGAGGAGCGCATCCAACTCCGCGGTCGCGCGTCGAGTTGCCGGTCCCTCGGACTCGAGGATCTGCTCCGCGACATCCATACCCGTCACCGCTTCGAGGAGCCAGCGGGATTCCGCAACCGGGTCGTGCACGCCCATCGCCCGGAGTTGCGCTTCGGCATCGGCGCGCACTGCGCCCCAGGTCAGGTTCAGGAGTCTGCGTCCTCGAGCTGCTGCTGGCGTTCCTCGGCCATGAGTCGCTGCACCAAGGCGTCGAGGTCGCCGGAGAGCACTG
>JAENVU010000046.1 GCA_016650415.1 Acidimicrobiia bacterium | reverse complement strand
CGATTGTCACCGTCGATTCCACGGTGACCGGCGCTACAGCCGCGCCGTCGCAACGGGAACGATCATCGACGACGACTGAACCAGGTCGGTCGGGGAATTCCACCATTCGGCCACGCGGATTGTCTACCGTCGCGGTATGGATGGTCTTTGCGCGGAGTGTGGATGTGTCCTCGACCACGACGAAATCGTCGAGTCGTGTCGGACGGTCGACTGCTGTTGCTGGCTCCTGCCGGCCCAGGCAGATCGAGTGCCCGTGAGGTCCGACGACGGTTGGTTCGACATCGACCAGCCGACGCGATCGCATATCCAACCGGTCGCCTTCTGATCAACCGGCCCGATCGACGGGCCTAGTGCTTTTTCTTGCCCCGCAGTGTCGAGGCAGGAAGTGATCGGCCGTGGGTGCGGGTCTGGATCTCGGTCCAGAGATCGCGATACGCGATGGACGCCGTGCTCGCGCGTCCGGTGAAGACGAACGGGCGATGGCGCTCGGGTGCCGCTTCGATGACGACCGACGCGGGAATCGCCGTCTGCAACACCCGAGCGTCGTCGCGTGGAAGCCGGTCGGCGAGGTCGCGGTGGGCGCGCTTGCGACGGTCGACCATCGAGAGAAATCCAACGAGGTCACCGCGCGCCTTGGGGGTTTCGTCGATGTACGCGACGAGTTGTTCGAACGCGCGGGTGGCCAGCGACGAGGGAACGATCGGCGAGAGGTAGATATCGGCGGCTCGGAGTGCGCTGTCGTTCGCCACGGAAACGCCCGGCGCACAATCGATGAAGATCACGTCGTAGCGGTCGGCGACCGAATCCAGTGCCTCGCCGATCCGCTGCTTCGACCGAGACGCATCCGCGAGTTCGAGATCGAGCGTCCGGAGTGATGTGTCGGCCGGGATCAGGTCGAGGCCGGTGGTCACGGTCGTGGTGACGGCGTCGTTCAATCGTGGCCGCTTCCGCGTGATCGCCCGGGTGGCGTCCCGCTTGGGCGACGGGTCACCGAGTGCGAACGTGGCACCCCCCTGCGGGTCCAGGTCCCAGACGAGCGTGCGGAGCCCACTCAATGCCGCGAGTCCGGAGAGGTTCACGGCGGTGGTCGTCTTGCCGACCCCACCCTTGATACTGAGGAGCGCCACGGTCAACGCCATGGGTTCGCCAACGGTTCACCCTTCATCGACCCGGAATCTCGCGGCTGATCCGACGGTCCGCAACCTGACCGGGGAGTGTTCACCCGCTGTTCACCGCGCCGGGGTCGGCGCGGCAATGCCCGCCCTGCGGGGGGACAGGGCGGGCATTGCCGGTGGGGTTGGGATCGGATCAGGCTGCGGGGGGCAACAGCACCGTGTCGATCACGTGGATGACGCCGTTCGACGCCTCGATGTCGGTCTGGACGATCTTGGACTGGTTGCCCTCGCCGTCGGTGATGATGACGTCGCCGCCTTCCACGGAGATCGTGAAGTCAGCACCGTTCACCGTGGTGACGGCACCGGGTTGCACATCGGCCGCCAACACCGTTCCGGACACCACGTGGTACGTGAGGATGTCGCTCAACTTCTGCTGGTTCTCCGGGAGCAGGAGAGTGTCAACGGTTCCCGCGGGCAACTTGGCGAACGCTTCGTTCGTCGGAGCGAAGACCGTGAACGGACCCTCTCCCGACAGCGTCTCGACGAGACCGGCTGCCTTGACTGCCGCGACCAAGGTCGAGAAGTCCGGGTTCGAGGACGCGATCTCGACGATCGTCTGGTCGGGAACTGCGGGAGGAGCCGTGGTCGTCGACTTGGCCGGCTTGGTATCGGCCTT
Organism: Acidimicrobiia bacterium; assembly: GCA_016650415.1. Taxonomy (GTDB): domain Bacteria; phylum Actinomycetota; class Acidimicrobiia; order IMCC26256; family JAENVU01; genus JAENVU01. Next base: position 1,141 of record JAENVU010000046.1, on the reverse strand, counting down.
GTCGTTGCTGGTGCTGGACGAGCACGCACCGAGGGCGAGGGCGGCCACGGTGATCATCGCCACGGGGACGGCTGACCGGAGCTTGATCGGTCGCATGGTGTTGGGTTCTCCTTGTTGGTGTCGGGTCGGTCAGTGAGTCTCCGGAGCCACTCGACCGAGTGGATGACGAGAGGACGGATTTCTTGTTCTCGACCGGAATTCGTCGCTCGCGCTGTACGGATCACCCGCCGGTGTCGTAGACCGGGTATGTCCGAGTCCCACGCAGAGCAGCAAATCCCGGGGTACATCGCATGAGTGTCAGGCCGCGTCACGTACTGGTCGCCGGCGCGACCGGCTACATCGGGCGTCGACTCGTTTCCGAGTTGGTCGCCGCAGGCCACACCGTCCGTTGTCTCGCGCGCACGCCGAACAAGCTGGACACCGAGGTGTGGCGGGCCGACGTCGAAGTCGTCGCCGGCGATGTGCTCGATCGCGAGTCGCTCCCGACGGCGTTCGCGGGTATCGAGGTCGCGTACTACCTGGTGCATTCGATCGGTTCGCAGTCCGACTGGCAGGCGCGAGACACGACCGCGGCCGGGAACTTCCGGGAGGCTGCGGCCGAGGCCGCGGTCGAGCAGATCGTCTATCTCGGTGGCCTCGGCGATGATGCCGGGGGCGCGCTCTCACCGCACCTTGCGAGCCGGCACGAGGTCGGTCGCGTGTTGGCCGACGGCCCCGTTCCCCTCACCGAACTCCGCGCCGCGGTGGTGATCGGTTCGGGAAGTGCCAGTTTCGAAATGCTGCGCCACCTCGTCGAAGTACTGCCGATCATGACGACGCCCCGGTGGGTCGAGACGCGCGTCCAGCCGATTGCCGTGCGCGACGTTCTCGTCTACCTGACCGGCGTGCTCGGTCACCCCGACGCCTACGGCAAGGTGTTCGAAATCGGGGGCGCGGATGTCGTCACGTACCGGGAGATGATGAACATCTACGCGGAGTGTGCGGGCTTGCGCCGCCGGATCATCCTGCCGGTTCCGGTGCTCAGTCCGAAGCTCTCCTCACTCTGGGTCGGTCTCGTGACCCCCATCCCGGCCGACCTCGCCCGGCCGCTGATCGACAGCCTGGTCAACGAGGTCGTGGTCGTGGATCCGTCGATCCGTCG
>JAENVU010000045.1 GCA_016650415.1 Acidimicrobiia bacterium | reverse complement strand
GGTGCCGGGGCGGGCGGGCAAGGTGACGAACCGGAGGACCTCGACGCCCGGTTCGAGCGCGAGGAGTTCGAAGCGCGCCTCAAGGAGTTCCGTGAACTGGTCGAGTCCGAGATTCGCCGGCGGCTGGTGGCCGACCGCGGCGTCGAGGCCATGGCGCGCACCCTGCGCAAGCCGCTCCCCGAAGACGTCGACTTCATGCACGCCTCACGGGACGAGATGCAACAGCTCCAGCACGCCATCGAACCGTTGACCCGCGCGCTCGCAGCGAGGTTGGCGCAACGACGGAAGCGCAAGAACCGCGGTCACCTGGATTTTCGGGCGACCGTGCGCCATTCGCTGTCCTACGGAGGGGTTCCGGCGGAACCCAAGTTCAAGGATCCCAAGCCGTCGAAGCCCGAGATCATGGTCGTCGCCGACATCTCCGGTTCGGTAGCGAGCTTCGCCCGGTTCACGCTGCAGTTCGTCTACGCGATGGCAGGTCAGTTCTCGAAGGTGCGGTCGTGGGTCTTCATCGACGGCATCGACGAGGTCACCCGATTCTTCGAGGAGTCGAACGAAATCTCCGAAGCCGTGCACCGGGTGAACACCGAGGCCGATGTGATCTGGGTCGACGGCCACTCCGATTACGGGCATGCGCTGGAGGTGTTCTACGACCGCCACCTGACCGAGGTGACATCGAAGACGTCGGTGATCCTGCTCGGCGACGCTCGGAACAACTACCACGCGACCCAGAACTGGGTCCTGAAGGAACTCCGTCAAAAAGCTCGGCGCGTCTACTGGTTGAATCCCGAGCCGCGGGGCTATTGGGATACCGGCGACTCGGTCGTCTCCGAGTACGGCATCTATTGCGACGGGGTGTACGAGTGTCGCAATCTGCGCCAGCTCGAACGCTTCGTGGCCGCGGTCATCGAGGCCTAGCGTCGATCCCGTCAGTCCGTTCGGGTGAGTGCCGACAACCGTTGGCCGACTTCATCGGCGAGTTCGCAATAGCGAGTCGCGAGACCGTGCTCGGTCGCGGTGAGGGCGGACGCCCGGCCGATCGAGACCGTCCACCCCAGCACGGGAAGGCTGAGGGTCGCGTTGGCGGCGGTGCCGATCGTGCCGAGCGCCGCGTGGATCTGGGGACCGGTCGTCACGCACCACTCCGGTCGGAGCAGTTCCTGCACGTGGCGCGTGAGTTCGGTGGCCAGTTCGGCCCGCGATCCGCTGCGACTCAGTGCGATGGCGCGTTCGAGGACATCGAACCGCGGTTCGGCGATCCCGTCGACGATTTCGACCGATTCCACGGTGGCCCCATCGACCTCCGCGATCTCACGGACCATCGCGGGGATGAGATCGGCGTCGGGGATGACGACCGCGAGTTCGTCGATGGCGGACCCGTCGCTCCGGTCGAGGACCGAAATGCCGATGATGTCGCTTTTGAGGGCACCGATGCGCGACGCCACCAGGCCCAATGCACCAGGTCGATCGGGGACTCGGACGCGGATCAACGCGTGGCAAGCATCCATACGCCGGACCCTAGGCCCCGTTGACGAGGCCGCCGGTTCGGCGATGCGAACGCTCCGTAAACTCTTCGGCAATGCGCATCGGTGTCTACGGCGGGACGTTCGACCCGATTCATGTCGCACATATCGTCGTGGCCTGCGAGGTGCGCCACGCCCTCGACCTCGACGAGGTCCTGCTCGTACCCGCCGGGGATCCGTGGCAGAAGCGCGGTCTGGTCGAGGCATCGAAGGACGATCGGGCACGGATGTGCGAACTGGCAGTCGACGGAGTCGACGGGCTTCGAGTATCGAGGATCGAGGTCGATCGGGAGGGAGCCTCGGTGACTGCAGAGACTTTGGCGGCCTTGTCAGGTCCCGATCGCGACCTGTTCCTGGTACTCGGGGCCGATGCCATCGCCAACATGCCGACCTGGCGAGGGCTGGAGGCGACCCGAACCGCGGCCACCATTGCGGCCGTCGAGCGTGACGGCGAGCACGCCACGGCACCCGGCCCCGAGTGGTCCATGACGCATGTTCCGATCCCGCGGCTCGACGTGTCGTCGTCGGAGATCCGAGCTCGCCGTCGAGCCGGCCGGCCGATCGACGGTCTCGTTCCGGCACCCGTCGTGCGGTTCATTGGCGAACACGACCTTTACACTCGCCGCTGATGACCGACCCGGAAGCAGACGGCGCCGACACGCCTCGAACGCGGGCGGAACGCCGAGCGGAGCGATCCCGGGCGGCCCGGCGACGGGCGAGGAAGAACGCCCGCCGCAAGCGCGAGAAGACCCTTCGTCCGACATCCGAGGAGGAGACATCCGAGGAGGCGACGTCCGAGGAGCAACCGACATCCGAGGTCGCCGCGGCGGACGTCGATCCGGTGGCGGTCGTTCCTCCCCCCGCGCCGCCCGAGCCGGAGCCCGAGCCGGAGCCGGAGCCCGACCCCGCGCCGGTTGACGCCGACCTCGACCGTCATGGCGACGATGAGGTGGAACCCGAGGCCCGGTTGTCCCGACGGGAGCGCCAGCAGCAGAAGCGTCGCCGGGCCCGGAAGCATCGGGCGCGCCCGCCGCGCGCCGCGCCCGCGGTCACGGCCGTCGCCGAGACGGCCATCCCGCCGGGGCCTGAGCCCGAGCCCGCACCCGCACCCGAGGCCGAAGCGCCGCCGCAGGTCGCCGAGACGGTCATCCCGCCGGAGCCTGCCGAACCGGCGGTTCGCCCCACGGCCCGCGACCGCTCGCCCCGGAAGCCGACCCGGCCACCCTCGACCCGGCGCCCGTCGCCCCGGAAGCCGACCCGGCCATCGTCGACTCGGCCACCGGGCGACCGGGCCGAGCGTCGAGTCTTCTGGACCCGAACCATGCCGATCATCGCGGGGGTCCTGGCGCTCGCCGTTGTGGTCGGCATCGTGGTGCGCTCGGTCGACGATCCGACCAAGGCGGCGTCGCCGCCCCGCCCGGCATCGGGTCCAGCGGAACCGGACACGCTGCTGATGGTGCACCAGAGT
>JAENVU010000044.1 GCA_016650415.1 Acidimicrobiia bacterium | reverse complement strand
CGGCGTGAGCGAAGACATGTCGTTCCTCGAACTCTTCGATGTGCTCAACGAGCAACTTCTCGCCGAGAACGAAGAGCCCGTGGCCTTCGACCACGACTGTCGGGAAGGGATCTGCGGATCCTGCGCCATGATGATCGACGGGCGCGCGCACGGACCCGAGAAGGGCACGGCGACCTGCCAACTCCACCTGCGCAAGCTCCAGAACGGTTCGGTGATCACGGTCGAGCCGTGGCGCGCCGCCGGCTTCCCGATCATCAAGGACCTCGCCGTCGACCGCAGTGCGTTCGATCGGATCGTGGAATCCGGGGGCTACATCACCGCACCCACCGGCGCGGCTCGTGACGCCAACGAGATCCTCGTCCCCAAGGAAGCGGCCGACGCGGCGATGGACGCCGCGGCGTGCATCGGCTGCGGCGCGTGTGTGGCCGCCTGCCCGAACAGTGCCGCGCAGCTCTTCACCGCGGCGAAGTACTCGCACCTCTCGCTGCTGCCCCAAGGCCAGCCCGAGCGGTACACGCGAGTCGTCGCGATGGTGGAGGAGATGGAGCAGTTCTTCGGCTCCTGCACCAACTACGGCGAGTGCGAGCAGGCCTGCCCGAAGGAGATCTCGATCGACTTCATCGCCCTGCTCAACCGCGACTTCGTGAAGGCGCAGTTCAAGAACAGTCGCCTCAGCGGCCAGCGCTCCTGATCTCCCCACCCGTTCGGGATTAGAGCTCGAGCATCGGGACGATTTTGCCACCGCTCCAGTAGGGCGTTCCGCTGACCCGGGGCGCACCGCCGACGGGATGCATCGCACCGTCGAGATCCATCACGTAGCCGGCGGGCTTGGTCCAGTCGGTGATGATGACGCGCCGGGCGACATCCTGACCGGGCCAGTACCCCGACGAGCGCGCCGGCGGCGCGCTGCCGAAGTGGTGAAGACCGCCCCACCGATCGAGCGTGTAGCCACTCTTCGGGTCCAGGGGGTTCAGGATGACATCCACGGCCATTCCGTGTTCCACGTCGTTCTCCTCGGGCGAAGCTTGTAGACAGGGCTTGTTGTGGTTGGCGGTCGAGTTGTCGACCGCGACGGTCGGCGCGCAGTTCCCGACGACCAGGACCGCGGGATCGCACGACACGACGCGGCACGCAATGCGGCCGACGGTCGCGACCTGCTGATTGCACTGGCCGTAGCGGAACGCGGTGCAGCCGGCCTTCCGGTTGTTGCAGTCGCCGTTCGCGCACCCGCACCCCCAGGGCGCGTTCGCGCACGAGTCCGGGCAGATCCGACCGGTTCCGCAATGACAGGTCGCGTTGCAGTCGATGTAGTAGCGGGATCCGTTGCAGTACTGCGAGCCGTCGGCTTTCCACCATCCGGCCTCGATCGTGCCGGGCGGGCAGCTGTTGGTTCCCGTCATCGTGCAGCAGAACTCGGTGTAGCCGTCACAACACAACGATCCGCACTGGCAGGAGCTGCCGCTGCAGTTGCAGATTGCGCCGTAGGCGGTTCCGGGCCGCAGGACGAAATCGGTCGGGGCCACGGCGAGCGCACTTCCCACCAAGGCCGTGCGGGTCAGGAACGACCGCCGGCTCGTGTGGCGCCCGATGAACTGCGCAGCGCGATCCGCCAGCCGAGTGCTCATGGTCGCACCGGGTTCGGCGAGGGTGCCCGGAGCAGCGCAGGTACGACGGTGAGCAAGGTGAAGGCAGCGTAGGTGCCGACGAGACCCAGCAGTGCGAAGGGCACCCCGGCCAACGGTTGGTCGGCAAACCCGTGGAAGATCGACCGACCGTCGCCGACCGCCACCCCGATCGAGCTCGCGATCGCGCCGACGTTCACCACGACGTGCAACCAACTCGGCGGAGTGTCGACCCGGCCGAAGCATCCACACGAACCGATGGGAAGGCGGCGGGCCAGTGCGACCAGCACGAACGCAGTGAACCCGAGGTACGAGACCGCGATCGCCAGCGCCAGCGCGCGGTTGCCCGTCGCGACCGCGCCGATTCCGAGCACCGCCTCGACCGCACCGAACGTCCGCACCACCCCGGCCGGGACTCGGAGGCCGACCCCGCGGAGTGCTCCCACCGTCATGGTCGGATCGACCGCCTTGCCGATACCGGCCCCGACCACCAGCAGCACCGCGATGAGATACGGACCGGACCATGCGCTCATGCGGTGGCCCCACTCGCGATCTCCGGGGTGATCTCCAGCGAGGCGATCACCCGATTGACCAACGGCACCAACCGCGCCCGCCGCGCGTGCGAACCCAACACGACGTAGAGGCAGAACGCGCGGCCGGACTCCTGAAAGAACGCCTGGTACCCGCTCTGACCCGGGATGCCCCGCCGAAGATTCGCGGGTTCGAACTCCCGGGCGGTCAGGTTCTGCGGGACTCCCACCGATCGGAACAGCGCCGTCGCCGTCGACTCCGGCTCGTGTTCGAACAGCACGGCGAACACGTCGTTCTCGCCCATCAACTCCACCGCACCGCTGCCGAAGTCGCCGATCGCACCGGGGAAGCCGAAGTTGGCCAGGTGCATCACCGGCCGGGATCGGGTTTGGAACAGTCGCGTGCCACTGGCACTGAACAGCTGATCCGCCGACCCGTCGCGTCGGACCGAGATGCGACCGTCCCAGCCCGCCGGAGTGCTGACACCGATGCCGTGCGCCGCCAGTGTGGTCATCGCAGGATCACCAAGCCGAGGACGGCCACGGCACCGGCGGTGGCTTCGGCAGTGAGGGTCACCGCGTTGAAATTACCGGCCCAGTCGTGCACACGGCGCACCCGCGCGCTCACTCGTTCCGGATCTCGGGCCGATCCGGCAGTCAGGACCGGCACGGCGCGTGCGAATCCGAAGGCCAATCCCACCACTGCGCCCAGCACCGGGCCCGCAGTGACGAACGCTCCGATCCAGGTCAGATAGACCGACGCCGTGGTCACGATCGTGACCACTCCGAGCCCGAGTTGGGCGCCGAACCCCAGGCCGTACACCCAGCCCCGAAAATCGGCGAGCCAGTCTTCGTTGACCTGCCGGTGCCAGCTCGGCACGGTCCAACGCGTCCGATCGACCCCGAACGCGATCGCCGCCGCGACCGCCAGAATCCCCGCCCGCGCCGAGTCCGCGTCGGTCAGCACCAGCCGGCCGAGCAGACCGAGCACCGCGCCGAACGCGGCCGCCGTCACGCTCGAGCCGACCGTGTAGGAGGTGACGGTGAGCGCGTAGTTCTGTCCTCGGCCCCGCTCCCCGAGCGGGTGGATGCTCGCGAGCATCGACTCACCTCAGGGCGACCACGTAGAACGAAGACCGGCGATCACGGCGATCCCGACCGCCGCCACGGTCAGAATCGCGTCGGCGCTGCTCACCATGTGGTGCTCACGTGGGCTCGGCGTCGGAGTCGGGCCCACCGGTCGCCGGGTACAGACTCGCATCGCCGGGATTGATGCCGGCGGCGGCGAGCGCATCGTCGGCACGCGCTTCGCGTTCCCGGTCGGCGAGGTGGCGGCGCGCGGCACGCGCCTTGCGCGCTGCCGACCGGCGACGGCTGGCCGCCAACGCACCGTCGTCGACCGATTCGGTCACCATGTCCTGCACTCGTTCCCAGGACGATGCGGTGCCCTCGCCCACGACGACGCCGCTCATCCCGTCGACGAAGACGAAGTACGGCGACCCTTCGACTTCGTACGCTTCCCAGGCCGGGGTCGACATCACCACGAGCGCCTCGGCCGGTACCAGCCGACGCAGTGCACTCACGCTCTCGTCCTCGGGACTCATCGTGACCACCACGAGTCGGGCGTCGCCGGGAACCGCGAGGTTCTGGTCTCCGAACGCCTCCCAGAACTCCCGGCAGGTCAGACATCCGCTCGAGAGGAAGGCCAGGAGGGTGGGGGTCGGACTCCCGAGAATCCCGACCGCCACGGCGTCGCCCTCCGGGGTGACCCCGGTCAGATCCGTCGCCTCCGGGCTCGGACCACTCGTCGGGGAACTCGGAGCACTGCGCCGCCGACCCGGTGGCCCCGCGGCCTCGGCATCGACCGTGTCGGGGTCGTGGCTCAGGCCGGCGTCGTGGAGCGTGCGCAGGATCTCGGCGTGGCTGCGCAACAGGCTCGCCACGAGCAGGACGAGGAGCGCGACCACCACACTCAGTACGACCACCAACGCTGTCATCGCAGTTCAGGGTACGCGGTGACCTCCCCCGACCTGGCGTCGGATCAGAGCACGGTATCGAGGGCGACGCGGAGGTCGGTGAGCAGGTCGTCGATGGTCTCGAGGCCGACCGAGAGCCGGATCAGCGCCGCGTCGACCTCCAGCGGGGACCCCGCGGCCGATGCGTGGGTCATCTGCCCGGGGTGCTCGATGAGGGATTCCACTGCGCCGAGGGATTCGGCCAGGGTGAAGAGTTCGGTGCTCCGGGCGATCTCGAGGGCGGCCTCCTCACCACCGGTCGCGATGAAGCTCACCATGCCGCCGAAGGCGCGCATCTGGCGGCGCGCGATTGCGTGCCCGGGGTGGGTCGCGAGCCCGGGGTAGAACACGCGATCAACAGCCGGGTGCTCGGCGAGCATCGCGGCGATCGTCGCCGCGTTCTCACAGTGGCGGGCCATGCGCACCGCGAGGGTCTTGATCCCGCGGAGGACGAGGTAACAGTCGAAAGGGCCCGGCACCGCGCCCGTGGCGTTCTGG
>JAENVU010000043.1 GCA_016650415.1 Acidimicrobiia bacterium | reverse complement strand
GATCGCCGCGAGGGCGAGGACCATCGTGAGCGAGCTCATCAGCAGGATGAACGACGTCACCGATGTGAACGGGATGTTGTAGACGTCCCTGGGCGTCGGCCCCTTGACGCTGCGACCGCGGTACAGCAGGTACGTCGCGATGAACGCGCCGAAGAACAGGCACTCCGACGAGAGGAACACCCACATCGCCAGCTTGGTGTTGGTGACGCCGGTGACCGTGTCGTGGCCGTGGTCGTCGTGGTGACCCTCGTTGGGCGCCGGAAGCGTGGCTTGAGCCATTGCTAGTCCTCCGCCGTTCCGGGTTCGATGCCCCACCCGTACATCCCGAACAGGAGGACGATCACTCCGGGGATGGCCAACCAGGGGTTCTTGAACACCGCGGCGTAGCCGAGGATCGGGAGGCCGAGCGTCATGATGAACGGGTAGTACGACGGCGACGGCAGGTGGATCCCGTGCCCGTCTCCGTGCGCGTCACCGTCGCCGCCGCCGGTCTCGTCACCGTGGCCGCCCGCGCCGTCTTCGACCTCCAGGGTCGCGACGGCGCCGGTCGAGCCGCTGTCCGAGCCTCCAGCCGGGAGCTTCACCAGGCGACCTTCGGCGTCCTCGGTGTACTTCCGGTGCCAGAAGTCGTCGCGGGCTTCGACGAGCGGGATCTCCTTGAAGTTGTACTCGGGGACCGGCGTCGGGATTGACCACTCGAGGGTGCGCGCGTCCCATGGGTCGGCGCTCGCCTTCTCGCCGCGCAGTTGGCTGAAGATGATGTTCACGACGAACACCGCGACACCGAGCGCGATGACGAACGAGCCGATCGTGACCAGGAGGTTGAGGTCGTCCCAGCCCATGCCCTTCGCGTACGTGTAGGTACGTCGCGGCTGACCCTGGAGCCCGAGGATGTGCATCGGGAAGAACGTCAGGTTGAACCCGATCAGCATCAGCCAGAAGTTGACCTTGCCAAGGCGCTCGTTGAGCATGCGCCCGAAGACCTTGGGCCACCAGTAGTAGAAGCCGCCGAATATCGCGAAGATCAGTCCGCCGAACAGCACGTAGTGGAAGTGCGCCACGACGTAGTAGGTGTCCGTCTGCTGCGTGTCGGCCGGGACGATCGAGTGCGTGACGCCCGAGAGGCCTCCGATGGTGAACATCGCGATGAAGCCCAGCGCGAAGAGCATCGGCGTCTTCAATCTGAGCGACCCACCCCAGACCGTGCCGAGCCAGTTGAAGATCTTCACGCCGGTCGGGATGGCGATGAGCATCGTCGCGAGGCTGAATGCGGAGACGGCCACCGGACCGAGGCCGGTTGCGAACATGTGGTGCGCCCACACTCCCCACCCGAGGAAGCCGATGGAGATCCCGGAGAAGATGACGACCGACCGGCCGAACAGCGGCTTGCGGGAGAAGACCGGCAGCACCTCCGAGACGATGCCCATGCCGGGCAGGATCAGGATGTACACCTCCGGATGGCCGAACAGCCAGAAGAGATGCTGATACAGCAGCGGATCACCGCCGGCGCTCGCCACGAAGAAGTTCGTGGAGAAGTTGCGGTCGAAGAAGACCATGATGAGCGCCGCGGTCACCGCGGGCATCGCGAAAATGGTGAGGAACGCGGTCACGAGCATCATCCACACGAACACCGGCATCCGCATGAGGGTCATTCCGGGTGCCCGCATGTTCAGGATCGTGACGACGAAGTTCACACCCGAGGTCACCGACCCGATACCGAGCATGACCAGACCGACGGCCCAGAAGTCGGGTCCATGGCCGGGCAGCGCACCCGCGGTCATGGGCGAGGACGTCAACGGCGTGTACCCGAACCAACCACCGTTCGGGGCACCGCCCAGGACGAAGCCGGAGTAGATGAACAGCCCACCGAGGGCGAACACCCAGAACCCGAACATGTTGAGCCGCGGGAAGGCAACGTCACGGGCCCCGATCTGCAACGGGATCAGGTAGTTGCCGAACGCGGTCGCGAGCGGCATACCGACGAGGAAGACCATCGTGGTCCCGTGCATGGTGAAGAGCGTGTTGTACTGGCTCGCGGTCAGCACCGTGCCGTTCGGGCCGGCGAGCTGCAGACGGATCAGCAACGCCTCGATGCCGGCCACGAGCAAGAAGACGAGCGCCAGGCCGGCGTAGAGGATTCCGATCTTCTTGTGGTCGACGGTGGTCCACCACGACCAGAATCCACTCGTCGCCTTCGGCCGCCGCAACATTCCGCGCGGTGGCGCCAGGGGTGCTGGGACTGCCGTCATCGACCGACTCCCTCGCTCACTACTTCTCCTTCAACAGGTAGTCGACGATCGTCGCCGCGTCTTCGGTCGTCATCACTTTCGCACCCGGCGGCGTGTTCTTGGTGAACGAGGGCATCCCCGTACAGATCACGCCGGGTGGCGGCGGCTGGATCCGGCACTTCGTCGACTGCATGGCGATCATCGACGGCGCGTCCTGCACCCAGCGCATCAGGTTCTTGCGGTTGACCTCGTAGGTACCACCCGCGAACGTCGAGCGGGTTCCGAGATGCGTGAGGTTCGGCCCGTAGTTGATCGTGTGCACATTGTCGAACACGTGACAGTTCGTGCACTGGTAGGTATTCGTCGTCAGTTCCTGGATCGCGCCGGTGTACGGCTGGGCGGGAGGACCAGAGATGTCCGCCAGCCACGCCTTCCACTCGTTCATCGGCTGCGCGATCACCCGGAACCGCATGTCGGCGTGCGACAGCCCGCAGTACTCGGCGCAGGCACCGAGGAACGTCCCGGGCTTCGAGGCTTCGATCGTGACGTGGTTCGTGCGCGCGGGCATGACATCTTTCTTGCCCGCGAGTTCCGGAACCCAGAACGAGTGAATGACGTCTTCGGAGTTCAGGGCAACGTCGACCTTGACGCCGACCGGGATGTGCAGCTCGGTGCTGGTGAGCACCGGGCCGGTCGCACTGTTGCCCTTGACCGGCGCACTGGCCTGAGGAACCATCGGCTGGTTCGGAAGCTCGAACTGCCACCACCACTGACTGCCATCGGCCTGGACCTTCAACACATCGGGGCCCGTGGGGCGCTCGGCGAGGTCCCAGATCGTCGCGACGGTCGGGACCGCGACCACCGCGAGGATCAAGGCCGGGACAATCGTCCAGCCGATCTCGAGCGCGGTGTGACCGTGAATCTGTTTCGGGTTCCCCGGTTGCCCGCCGCGCTGGCGGAACTTGATCGCCATCACCACGGTCGCGCCGATCACCAGCACTCCGATGACAATGGCCACGAAGAGGATGGGGATGAAGAGGTTGTCGATCTTCTCGGCGGCGGGGCCTTTGGGATCGAGCGAGTTCTGTCGGTTGCTGTTGCCACACGCACCGAGCAGTACTGCGAGTCCGGCAACCACAAGGGGTGCCGTGATGCGACTGGCGATGCGACTCTTGGGTTGGGTCATACCGTCGTCCCCACGCGAACCGGTCCGAGAGCCCGAACCCCCGAATCCGTCCCCGGCCACGTGGCGGCGACTCTATCCCCGGTCGATTCGCGCGAAGCAACTCAACGCGTGACCGGAGGCACGGAAATCACATCGTCGTCGTCGACCGCCACCATCGGGTCAGAGCCCCAGCCGGTCGAGCGCATGGGCCCGCCGCTGCCATTCCTTGTCGACCTTCACGGTGGTTTCGAGATACACCTTGGCGCCGAAGAGCCGCTCCAGCTCGTGGCGGGCCGCGGTCCCGGCGTCTCGGATCACCGCGCCGCCCTTCCCGATCACGATCCCCTTCTGCGAGTCGCGTTCGACCCTCACGACGGCTCGATACCGCAAAATAGGGTCCGATTCCTCCGGAATCGCGCCCTCCGGCCCGTCGGCGGGCTCATCGGGCTCGTCGTCCTCGTCGTCGTCGAGGAAGTCGGCCGTCACCATGATCGAATGCGGAAGCTCTTCACGCGCCACTTCCAACAGCTTCTCGCGGAGGAGTTCGGCCACGATCGTCGTCTCCGGTTGATCCGAGACCACGCCGTCCGGGTAGTAGAGCGGACCCTCGGGCATACGGGAAAGGATCTCGCCGATCAGCGCATCGATGCCCTCTCCGGTCTTGGCCGAGACGGGCACGTAGGCGTCGAACTCCCCGAACTCGGCACCGGCTTTCGCGAGCTGACCACCGATCTCGTCGTGGCTCGCGATGTCCACCTTGTTGACGACGAGGATCTTGGGAGTCTTGGTGCGGCGCACGAGGTCGGCGATGAACCGGTCTCCGGGCCCGATCGACGCGTTCGCCTCGACGAGCAGGCACACGACGTCGACCTCACCGAGTGTCTGCACCGAGCGTTCGTTGCAGCGCTCCCCGAGCAGCGTGCGCGGGCGGTGGATTCCCGGCGTGTCGAGCAGGATGATCTGCGATTCGGGCGTCGTGCGGACACCGCGGATCTGGGTGCGCGTGGTCTGGGGCTTACTCGACACGATCGAGACCTTGGTACCGACCAGCTGGTTGACCAGCGTCGACTTCCCGACGTTGGGCCGGCCGACGAGCGACACGAATCCGGAACGAAAGCCCGCCGGGG
>JAENVU010000042.1 GCA_016650415.1 Acidimicrobiia bacterium | reverse complement strand
CGCCTTGCGCAGCACGGCCGCCATCTCGACCCGACCCTTGACCGCGGCGGTGGCCGGGTCCTCGCGCCGGAGCGGCCCGAGCTGGGACTTCAACCCGGTGATCGTGGCGAGTTGGACCTCGTCCTCACCGAGCGACGGCAGTACCTGCTCGATGTACCGGAGAAACACGTTGCTCGGGCCGACGAGCAGCACGCCGTTGGCGCCGAGCTGGCGGCGGTGCGTGTAGAGGAGGTACGCCGCTCGGTGCAACGCCACCGCGGTCTTGCCCGTCCCCGGACCGCCCGAGACGATGAGGGGGCCCGCAAGGCCGGCCCGGACCGCTTCGTCCTGCTCGGCTTGGATGGTGGCGACGATGTCGCCCATCCGGCCGGTGCGTTCCCGTTCGAGCGCCGCGAAGAGGGCGCCCTCACCCATGACCGCGAGACCCGCCTCGATCACCGCGGCGGCGTCGAACACTTCGTCGTCCACGCCGACGACCTGACGGCCGTGCTTGGTGAGCAGATGCCGACGCCGCACGACGCCCATGGGCGAGACGGCCGTGGCGCGGTAGAAGGGCTCGGCGACCGGCGCGCGCCAGTCGACCACGAGCGGCGTGTGTTCGGCGTCGTCGACCCCGAGGCGACCGACGTAGAAGCGATCGTTCTCGGCGAAGTCGAGCCGGCCGAAACACAGCGGCGTGTCGCCGATGTCCAGGGCCGCCAGGCGACGATGGGTGGTCTCGACCGCGATGTCCCGTTCGAGGCGGGCCTGGTGCGTCCCACCCCGCCGGACGTCCGAATACGCCTCCGCCACCGAGGACGCCGAGGTCTTCATCGCCTCCAGTCGTTCATAGACCGCGTCGAGATACGCCTGCTCGGCAACGATCTCTGGGTCTTGACGGCTTGGCGACACAAACTGCTCCGCACCCCGGGGGACCGAAGATTCTAGAAGATCGGCGGTCCGCCGTGCCGGGTGGAGTCAGGCAACGGTGACGGTGAGGGCGTCGAGGCCGCGGAAGGGGCCCCGCTGGTGCCACGGCGGTGAACCCGGGGCGCCACCGGCGGTGGCCTCGGGGAAGCGGTCGATGACCGCCGTCATCATGGCCTCCACCTCCATCCGGGCCAGCGACGCGCCGAGGCAGAAGTGGGGTCCGAGCGCAAAGCTGAGCGCCGGTGGGCCGGACCGACCCGGCTCGTACCCGTCGGGCCGCTCGTAGACGTCGGGGTCGCGGTTGGCGGCGGCGAGGAACACCATGACCGGCGTGCCCGCCTCGACCCTCACTCCCCCGACGTCGACGGCCTCGGACGCGAATCGGGCGACGTAGTGCGTCGGGGTCGCGAGCCTGGTGATCTCCTCGATCACGGCGGCATCGACGGGCAACGACAGTGGGGCACCATCCTGGAGGAGCCGCGCGAATCCGTTGCCGAAGAGGTCCCGGGTCGTGCGGTGGCCGGCGGAATACAGCGTGGCCACGAGCGACATCAGCTCCGGATGCGACAGCCGTTCGCCGTCCTCCTCCGCGTGGACCAGCGCGGTGAGGAGGTCATCGGAGGGCTCTGCGCGGCGCCGGTCGAGCTCGGTTCCCAACACCGCATGCATGACCTCGGCCGCGGCCACGGCGGTCGCCCGGTCGTCCGCCGAGACGGACGTGCCGAAGATCGGTGTGATGGCATCACTGAGTTCGGTGAGTTGATCGCGAACCTCGACCGGGACGCCCAGCAACTCGGAGATCACCAGCGACGGGAGTTGATGGGCGAGCCCAGTCATCAACTCGACGGTGCCGTCGACGATGGGCAGTTCGTGCACCAACCGCCGTGCGGTGGCATCCACCCAGGGGCGGAGGTCCTTGACCCGACGGGGCGTGAACGCCTTGGCGACGAGGCCGCGGACCCGAGGATGATCCGGCGGGTCGAGAAAGTTGATCCGCCGGCTCATCTCGTCGTGGAGGGCGCCCGGCGGGAGGGTCGCGGCGTAGAGGAAGCCGAGGGTCCCGGAACGGAACCGAGGATCGCGCAGGACGAAGGATGCAGTGGCGTGGGCGAAGACTCCCGACCGGCCGCCGGCCAGTTCGGCCACCGGGCCGTGTGCGCGCAGCGTCGCGTAGGTCGGGAACGGATCCTCGAGCGTCCGCAACGTCGCCGGATCGAAGGGTCCGGACATCAGCCGGACGCGTCACTCACGAAGCGACGCCCGCGTCCTTCGAGCCCGGCCCGAGCGCACGGCGGCGGAACTGCTCGACGCCCGTGGCCACGACCGTGTCGTGGGCCCACGCCATCAGCGGTCGCCCGAACCGCGCCGCTCGCGACAGCACCGGATCGGTCAAATCGACACTCCACACCAGGCGAGCGGTCGAACCGGTGGTCGCCGGTGCGACTTCCAGCCGGGCCGGTCCCCGGAGATCACCCGAGACGGTCGTCTCGATGACCGAGCCGGGCACGACGCGGTCGACCCGGATGTCACATCGCAGTGAATACGGCAGCGGTGCCTGGATCCGACACCGGGCAGTCACGCCCGGCCGAATCGCGTCGGCTTCGAACTCGCGCAGCCACGACCACCACCGCGGGTACTCGTCGGTTCGAGTCAACGCAGCCCACAACTCATCCGGCGACGCCGAGAACCACCACGTGCGATCGAACCGGAACGTGGCGGCCATGCCTCACCCTCCCACGGACCCGTGGGGATTGCACGCGCCGACGGACCGCGCGGGCCGGGCCACGCGCGTGATGCCAAGCGCGTGATGCTGATTCCGACGCGCGTTTCGCGACCTATGGCTCGCGATTCGAGCACTGGAAACCGGGGGACGGGTCAGACCTCGG
>JAENVU010000041.1 GCA_016650415.1 Acidimicrobiia bacterium | reverse complement strand
CCGCGAGGGGTGGCGGTGACCTCCGCTTCGAGCCGCAGAAAGTTGGCCAGCCGCGCCGAATCGAGTTCGCCCGCGGCGACCGCGGCGCGGACCGCGCACCCCGGCTCGCGAGAGTGCGAGCAATCGGAGAACTTGCAGGCGGCGACCAGTTCGACGATGTCGGTGAAGGTTGCGTCGAGCCCTTCGTCGACGTCACCGAGACCCAGCGTCCGGATTCCCGGCGTGTCGATCAGGACGCCACCCGAGGGAATCACCACCAGCGCACGACTCGAGGTCGTGTGACGACCGCGCCGGTCGTCCTCGCGAACTTCTCCCGTCGCGAAGTGTTCCTCGCCGAGCAGTGCGTTCGCCAGGGTGGATTTGCCCGCACCGGAAGGTCCGAGCATCACCGCGGTGCGGTTCGGGGCCAACAGGGCGGCGACCTCGGCAACCCCCCGCTGCTCGACGACGGCCGTCGTCACGACCTCGACGCCCTGGATGCGTTCCTGCAGTTCTTCCACGTACCCCTCGGGGACGGCATCCGCCTTCGTGAGAATCACGACGGGCGTTGCCCCGCTCTCCCACGCGAGCACACATTCGCGTTCGACCCGCGAGGCGCTCGGCCGGTCACCCGGGGCACAGATCAGCACCAGGTCGACGTTGGCCGCGATCACTTGCACTCGTTCGCGGTCCGCGTCGTGGCGGGTGAGCGTTGACCGACGGGGCACGACGGCCGCGATGGTCGGACGGTCCGCATCACCATCGAGGGTGACCCAATCACCGACAGCCGGGAGGTCGGTCGCCGTCGCAATCCGGTCGCCGTCGGGAGTCGCGACCACACACGAGATGCGATCCACCCGAATCACCCGAGCGGGACGGTCGGTGGCGAGGCCGGCCGCGTCGTAGGCCAGTTGCACCTGGTCACTTCCGCCATAGGGCGCAAGGGCGTGCACCGGGCTGGGAGGAGAAGGCAACGACACCACACACTCTGATCAGGCGACTCGGCCGGGCGGCTCGCGAGCCAGCCTAGGAGGAACCGTCCTGACCTGGCGTCCGAACCCGGAATCGTCGCCGCCCGGCGGGCCGATGATTTGCCAATCGTTGACCCGAAACCGCCATTGGTGAGGACCACGATTGTTCACACTGTCTCGATGCATCCCGTTGCTCGGACGAGCATCCTCGGTGTCGTGGCCCTGCTCAGCGCCTGTTCGAGCAGCAGCAGTGCCGCTTCACCTTCGACCAGCACCGCGCCCCACCGCACGGCGACCACGACCGCGACGACCACCGCACACCCCCCGATCGTCACGGTGAGTACCGCGGCATTCTCGCTGCCGCGAGGATCGGCGCGCGCGGCGCTGGTGGCCGACGGTGACCACCTCGCACTCCTCGGCGGATTCGACAGCGCCAAGCGCACGATCGCCGGCGTGCTCAGGATCGACCCGGTCGCAAGGACGGTCGCCGACGGTGGCGCGCTCCCCGCGGCGGTCCACGACACTGCGGGAGCGCTCATTCACGGTCGCCCGACCGCCTTCGGAGGCGGGAACGGCTCCGAGACCGGCACCGTCCAGGCCGTCGATGCCGGCGGGCGGGGCGTGACCGTCGGCACGCTCCCCATCCCCCGCTCGGACCTCGCGACCGCAACGATCGGCGATCGCACCTTCATCGTCGGCGGGTACGACGGCGCCTCGGTCCGGGCGAGCACACTCGCGACCACCGACGGAACGACCTTCCAGACCCTCGGCGATCTTCCGGTACCGGTGAGGTACCCGGCCGTCGCCGCGGTGGGATCCGAGGTGTACGTGATCGGCGGCACCACGACCGGCAACGCCGACGGTGCCGTGCGAGCGGTCCAGATCCTCGACACCGCCACTGGCGCGGTTCGCCGAGCCGGCGACCTCCCGATGGCACTGACCGACGCCGTCGCCGCGACCGTGCGCGGCGAGATCTACGTGTTCGGTGGCATCGCGGACGGTCACGGGTCCAACCAGGTGTGGCGATTGGATCGACCGAGCACCCCGACCGGGGCAACCGGGCTGACGCCGGTTGCCACCCTGCCCGCGCCGACGAGCGATGCCGCGGTCGCGGTCCTCCACGACACTGCGTACCTCGTCGGCGGCGAAAGCCCATCGATCCTGAACACCATCGTCACGTTGGCGGTGACTCCGGCGGCTGCCGACCGCGGTTCGGGCCCGGGCGGCTCCGGTCCCGGCGTCGACATCTACGCCCATACCCGAGCCGGGATGATTGCGCCGTCACTCGCCGGAGTCCCGAACCTCGTCTACGTCCCGAACAGCATCTCGAACACCGTCGACGTGATCGATCCCGCGACGCTGAGCGTCATCGACCACTACCCGGTCGGTGCCACGCCCCAACACGTCGTCCCCAGCTACGACCTCAGCACCTTGTACGTGAACAACAACCGAGGGAACTCACTCACGCCGATCGACCCGAAGACCGGGCGACCGGGGCCGGCCATCCCCGTGCCCGACCCGTACAACCTCTACTTCACGCCCGACGGCACACGCGCGATCGTCATGGCCGAGCGCAACAGTCGCGTCGAGTTCCGCGACCCGAAGACCTGGGCGCTCGTGAGGTCGGTCCCGATCCCGCACTCCGGGGTCAACCACGCCGACTTCAGCCCGGACGGCTCGATCATGATCGCGAGTTGCGAGTTCTCGGGCTGGCTCGAACGCATCAACGTCGACACCATGACGGTCACCGGCGAACTGAACGTGGGCGGAATGCCGGTCGACGTTCGGTCGTCGCCGGACGGGTCCGTGATGTACGTCGCCAACCAAGGCCGCAACGGCGTGTCGGTGATCGATCCGTACTCGATGACCGAGGTCGGATTCATCCCGACCGGGAAGGGCACGCACGGGCTCTACCCGAGCCGCGACGGAACGCAGCTCTACGCGACCAACCGGCTCGCGGGCTCGATCTCGGTGATCGACTTCGCCACTCGGAAGGTCGTGGCCACGTGGGACATCGGCGGTTCGCCCGATATGGGCGGGGTGAGTGCTGACGGCACGCGCTTCTGGATCACGGGTCGCTACACCGGCGCGGTCTACGTGGTCGACACCACCACCGGGAAGCTCGTCGCCCGGATACCCGTCGGATCCGGACCGCACGGCCTTGCGGTGTTCCCGCAACCCGGTCGCTTCAGCTTGGGACACACAGGGAATTACCGGTAGCCCACGGGCCCGGCCCGGCCCGACCGAGCGATCGATCCGGCTCGTCGTACCATCGGCGCGTGACCGGCGCGGCAATCACACCCATGCAGTACGCGCAGATCCGGACGACGGCCGAGGTCTTGGCCCGGGCCTTCGACGACTCCCCGATCATGCAGTACCTCCTTCCGAGGAATCGCGCCCGGATCATCGGCATGCGGGCGTTCTTCATCGCCGGACTCGTCGACGCGCACAAGCACGGTGAGGTGTGGGTTGCCACCGAGGACGACGTGGTCGTCGGGGGCGCGGTGTGGCTCCCGCCCGGCGCCTACCCACCGAGTTCCGGTCGCCAGGCGCGTCAGATGATCCATCTCCTGGCCGTCGCCCCGGTCGCGCCGCTCGCCCTCCGGCGATCGCTCCGCTACCTCCGGGTGGTCGAAGCCGAACATCCCAAGGCCGCGCACTGGTATCTCGCGACGCTCGGCGTCGACCCGACCCGCCAGGGGCAGGGGTATGGCAACCAGTTGCTGGACGCCGTGCTGGCGCGCACCGACGAGGTCGGCCTGCCCACGTACCTGGAAACCGACAAGGAACGGAACCTCGCGTATTACGTGCGGCACCGGTTCGTCGAAGTCGACCGCCTGGAACCCGTCCCGGGCGCACCGCCGACCTGGACCATGTGGCGCGACCCTCAGCCTCGTTCACAACCCTGACGACGAGGGGGCTCAGAACCCTGACGCGTCGCGGATCGATCCGCCGGCGTCACCGTCATCACTCACGGACGCAGTGCTGAGAGACGCTCGGGCACGCCCCTCGCGCTTCGCGTCGAACAGCGCCGCGTCTGCGGCGCGGAGTGTGACTTCGGGATCACCACCGCCGAAGACCGCGGCACCGGCGCTGAAGCTCGCGTCGGGATGCGCATCGTTCCAGTCCCGCGCCAGTCGTTCGATCAGACCGAAGGCTTCCGGGCCCACGTCGCGCATCACGATGACGAACTCATCGCCACCCATCCGAGCGACGGCATCGCCCTCGCGGATCGCTTCACTGAGGTAGGTCGCCACCGACCGGATCGCAGTGTCGCCGCCTTGATGTCCCCGCGCCGCGTTGATGCCACGGAGGTCGTCCAGGTCGATCACCACGACCAGATCGAGGGGACGGAGCGTCTTCAACACTTCATCCCCATGGCGGCGATTCCCGATGCTGGTCAACGCGTCGCGTCGGGTCTCATCGGTGAGTGCATCCAACGCGTCGAGGTCGTCCAGCCGGTAGCCGGCCTGCTCGCCGAGGATCTGGGCAAGTCGCAACATGAACTCGTCCTGACGCCGACGGCCGGAGGCGACCACGACGCCGCGGAGTCCGCCAGCGCGGCCGACCAGCGGGATGACCAGCTCCACCTCGGCATCGATCGCCGAGACCGACAAGCCGGTGTCGGCCTCGACGGCGCGGGTCGCCGGCCATGAGAACGGTCCGGTCTTCGCGGTCAGGACGTACTCACCGCCGGGCCCGTCGAGGTAGACACCGACGTTCGGAATGCGCAGGAGCGACACCACGGTCTCGGCGAGCCGCCGGGCCGCCGCACCGCGATCGTGGTCGTTGCGGAGGCCACTCGTCCCGTCGATCACCAGTCCGAGCTCATCGCTGCGCACCTCGTCGCCGTGCTTCACCCACGCCACCAGCTCACCGATGATCGCGGACAGCGCGATACCAGTCACCAGTGTCGTCACCGAAACATCGGCCCGTTCGAGACTGAACACCATCACGATCACCGCGGCGACGACGGGCGTGAGGATGAAGGACCACCAACGGGGCTGCGTCAACCCGATCCACACGAAGACGAGGGTGATGATCGTCGCAGTCCCCATCACTCCGTCACCCGTACGACCCGACTTCGAACCCATTTCGGAGACGGCGAGCACCGCGAGACCAAACATCGGGAGGCTCAGGGTCGCGCGTGGCCCCCACCGCTTCCACGGCAGGACGGGAATGAACGCGGCGATGAGCAGTGCGCTGCCCCCGGCCACCAGGATCCACGTGGTCGACCCGCCCACCCGTTCGTAGACGCCCCGGTTCCCCAGTGCCCCCAGAATCGTGATGACCCCGACTACCGCAAACGCATAGGCCGCGTACTGAGCGGCACGCCGCGGGTCACTCGTCCAATGCATACCCCCGGTCCATCGACGCAGATGAACACATCATGAAGCCCAGTTTTCCAAAATCCGACACAAAACGACCGGGTCCCAGCCGTCTACCGTGACCAGATGCTCGTCGAGATCTATTCCGACATCGTGTGCCCCTGGTGTTACATCGGCCAGCATCAGTTCGGGGAGGCGGTGGATCGTTCGCCCTACGGGGACCAGATCGAAACCGTCTGGAGGGCCTTCCAACTCGATCCCCGGGCTCCGGCGGAACCCACGTCGGTGTTCTCGGCCTACGCCAAGAAGTTCGGGAGCGAGGAGCGCGCCGAGGCCATCATCGAGCGCATCACTGCCGCGGCCAACGGAGTCGGCTTGGAGATGCGACTCGATCAGGCATTGCGGGTGAACACCTTCGACGCGCACCGCTTGGTCTGGAGCGCGCACGACACCGACCTCCAGTGGCCGCTCGAACGTCGGCTGATGGAGGCCTACTTCGTCGAAGCTCGCAATGTCGCCGATCACGCGACGCTCATCGACATCGCGGAAGAGACCGGACTCGACTCGATCGAGATCGAGCGATTCCTCGAATCCGACGGCGGGCGGGCCGAGGTCCTCGCCGAGATGACCGAGGCGGCCGAGCGTGACGTGACCGCGATCCCGACGTTCTTCTTCAACCGTCAGGTCGGAATTCCCGGCGCCCAGGATGCCGACACGTTCGAGCGCATCATCGAACGCGCGGTCGAACGACTCGTCGACTAGACGGTCGCGCTCGACTCACGAGTTCCCGGCGCCGCCGGCCACGGCCACCGGCTCCGCGTAGAACTGCGAGTACCACTTTCGGAACTTCAGGATCGGGCCGTCCGTGTCGGCGAGCGCCGGCACCGGGAGAAACACCTTGTGTTCCCAGATGGGGGTGTCTTCCTGGATCTGCTTGTTGATCTCGGCGACGAACGCGTCGGCCACCGTCGAGGTCATCTTCTCGTCCTCGAACTTCTTCACTGTGAAGCTGAATCGCACTTGGGTGGTCTCGTCGTCGATCGGAGTCGTGGTTGCGACGTTGATCGCGTCGACGATTCCGGAGAAGAACACCTTGGCCATCCCCGGCCCGTAGTTGTAGACGTCGATGCGTCCGTAGGTGACGCCACGGGGCGTGACGTAACTCTGTTTCGACAACATGGCCGAGAACGGTCCGTCCATTTCGTAGGACTCCATCTCGGCGACGTCGTCGGTGCCGTGGACGTACCGGAAGTGGGCGGGGTCCACGCCGTTCTCGGCCATTTCCTGGGGCACGGTGTGGATCACGTACGAGGAGCGGTGATACTCGCTCCAGGCCGGATCGCCGACCTCCTCGATGACGGGGATCTCCCAGAGCGGATCGACGGCGTCCGGGTGCTGCCAGGCGAAGACCATGCCGTTGCGTACCGCCACGGGGTAGTTCCGGAGCTGCGCCTTGCGATTGACCTTCTCGGAATACGGGATCGCGGCGCACGCACCGTCGCCCGTGAAGGTCCAGCCGTGGAACGGACACTCGAGGGTGTCGCCCTGGACCTTGCCCCCGACTCCCAGGTGCGCGCCGAGGTGCGGGCAGTAGGCGTCCTGAAGGTGGAAGTCGCCACCCGCGTCCCGCCACAGCACCAAGTCGGTGCTCCAATACCGGAGCGCCGTGACCTCGCCCGCGCCGAGGTCGTCGGTGTACGCGACCATGAACCAACCGAACGGGTGTGGAAACGGGAACTTTCGAGTCACTGCTGGCCTCCTCGCGGAATGAGAACAGATTCTAATTCCGAACGATGGCCGCCGCCGATGTGGACCGGCCGTCCAGTTCGTCAGGCCAACCGGTCCCCCAGCCCGACCGGAGACCCGGTCGTGATCGACTCTTGGGCCGCGACGCCGACCGCGACCGACGACAACCCCGCCTCGACACCCACCTGGGGCGGCGCACCGGACCGAATCGCGTCGAGAAAGTCGACGTGTTCGAGATAGCTCGACCCGTGGTGGAACCCCTCGTGTTCGACCCGTTCGTCATGCACGACCTCGGTCGTGACCGGCCCGTGGAACGGCGCGCGGGTACCGACGCGCACCTCACAACTCGGGAGGAAGGCCTCGACCTTTCCCGCATCACCGACGACACTCAACTCTTCCGAGTTCACCGATCCCTCGGCGAACATGCAGAGATCGAGCGATGCTCGGACACCGTTCTCGTACTCGACGATGACGAGCGCGTTGTCGAGGATGTCGGGGACGTCGCCGTCGTACCGCTCGTCGAGATGGTTGACGTCGCGTCCACCCGACGCGAACACTCGCACCGGGGGCGCCGCCACGATGTGATTCATGAGGTCGAAGAAGTGGCAGCACTTCTCGACCAACGTCCCACCGGTATTGCGGTTGAATCGATTCCAGTCGTCGACCTTCTTGAGGAACGGGAATCGGTGCTCCCGGATTGCCACCATCCGTACGGTCCCGACACTGCCCGCGACCACTTCGGCGATCAGGCGAGCGACCGGCGGCATGTACCGATACTCGAGCCCGACCCAGACGATCGCGTCCCGTCGCTTCGCCGCGGCCACGACCGTCCGACAATCCTCGATCGTGGTGCACAGGGGCTTCTCGACCAACACCGGGAACGGCGACTCGAGCACATCGGCCAGGACCGCGGCGTGGGTCATGTTCGGAGTGGCGACCACGACGGCGTCGATCGCACCCGACTCCAGGAGCGACTGGTGGTCGGGGAAGCACACCAGCGGATCGTCCGCCGCGGTGAGTCGGGCCCAATCGAGCGACTCGGGGTGGGGGTCGGCGACCGCGGTGACTCGGGCTCCCGGCAACGCTTGCAGGTTGCGGAAGTGCTCGAGACCCATCATCCCCGCTCCGATGATTCCGTACCGAAGCTCGTCCATGGGTGCCGTAGCGTAGGGCGATGGACAACCTCGTCGACGCTGGAACGCGGACGCTCGGGCAGTCCGAACTGACGGTCGGCCCGCTCGCGTTCGGGTGCTGGCGTTTCGTGCACGGGCACGTGCGCGACGCCCGGCGGGCCTTGGATGCGGCAATCGAACACGGGATGCGGCTCGTCGACACCGCGGATGTCTACGGTCTCGACTGGGGCGGAACCGGTTTCGGTGCGTGCGAAGCGATGCTCGGACGGGTGCTGAGCGATGCCCCCGAGCTCCGCGAGCACATCGTGCTCGCCACCAAGGGGGGTATCCATCCGCCGGTGCCCTACGACTCGAGCCCGGATGGACTGCGGCGCGCCTGCGAGGCGTCCCTCCATCGACTCGAAGTCGACACCATCGACCTCTATCAGGTGCACCGACCCGACCTCTTCGCCGACCCCGAATCCGTCGCCGCGACCCTGCTCGCACTCCGCGACGAAGGCAAGATTCAAGCGATCGGCATCTCGAACTACACGCCCGACCAGCACGATGCGCTCCGCGGATTTCTCGGTGATGCACTCGCGACCACGCAGCCGGAATACAGCGCCGCGCACCTCGCACCGCTGCGGGACGGAACGTTCGACCGTTGCAGTCGCGACTCGGTCACTCCGGTCGTGTGGAGTCCCCTGGCCGGCGGTCGACTGGCCACCGGCACCGGCATACGCGAGGACCTCATCGCGGTCCTCGACGATCTGGCCGCCCGCGAAGGTGCGCCGCGCTCGGCGGTGGCGATTGCATTCACCCTCGCCCATCCGACCCGACCGGTCTCGATCGTCGGCAGCCAACGCGTCGACCACATCGCGACCGCGGCCGAAGCACTCCGAGTCCATCTCGACCGGTCGGACTGCTACCGAATCGTCACCGCATCCGAAGGACGACCGCTCCCGTGACCGAACGCGTGGTCACTCCTCCATCCACCGAATACGCATGGTTCGGCGCGCTCTGCGACGACGACTACGAGTACCTCGGCGTTCCGGACCCGACGCTGCGCTCGTCGTGGGGCCATTGTCTCGACATCGTGCGCACCGCCGAACACGCGGGCTTCGACAACGTGTTGCTCCCGTCGGGGTACGCGCTGGGAATCGACACGACGGCGTTCGCGGCCGGCATTGCGCCGCTCCTCGAGCACATGCGCATGCTCGTCGCGGTGCGGTGCGGCGAACTCTGGCCGCCGCAACTCGCGCGGCAACTCGCCACCCTCGACCAGATGTCGGGCGGACGCCTGACCATCAACATCATCTCCAGCGACCGTCCCGGCGAGACGTTGGAGTCCGAACCCCGGTACCGCAGAACGCTCGAGGTGATGCAGATCCTGCGATCGCTCCTCGACGGCGAATCGATCGAGTATCACGGTGAGTTCTACGACCTCACCATCGATCCCCCGCTCGCCCGTACGGTCGCGGGCACCTGTCCGCCGTTCTACTTCGGTGGCCTGTCGGACCCGGCGCGTGAGGTCGCCGCCGAAGCCGCCGACGTGTACTTGATGTGGCCCGACACCCTCGGCGAAGTGGCGAGCACCATCGCGGATCTCCAGGGCCGCGCGCGCGTTCACGGCCGAACGCTGCGATTCGGGTACCGCGTCCACGTGATCGTGCGGGAGACCGAGGCCGAGGCGCATGCCGCGGCCGAGCGTCTGGTGAGTCGCCTCGATGTCCCCGCCGGCGACGCGATCCGGTCGCAATCGCTCGATGCCCAATCGGTCGGTGTCCGCCGCCAAGCCGAGCTGCGGGCTCAGTCCGTCGCCGACGACGGCTACATCGAGGAGAGCCTCTGGACCGGAATCGGCCGGGCTCGCAGTGGATGCGGCGCCGCCATCGTCGGCGATCCCGATCAGGTGCGCGCCAAGCTGGCCGCGTACCGAGCTTTGGGAATCGACACCTTCATACTGTCGGGCTATCCCCATCGCGAAGAGGCCGAGCGGTTCGGGGCCCTCGTCCTCGGACACCCGTCGGGCGAAGGGGCGGGCCGGTAGATGCGCCGCATCATCCTCGCCGCGATGATCGCCGCGACCGCGGTCACAGTTGTCGTGGCCATCGCCGCGAACGACGACAGTCCTCCTGCTCGTTCGGCTGGTTCGGCCCATCAGTTGCCGACATCGTCCAGTTCGACTTCGTCGACGCCCACCACGACCACCACGTTGCCGATCCCCGACTCGGATGCGCCCCTGAGTCTGATCCGGACCGTGACCGGCGACATCTCGCCGAAGAGCGTGGTGGCATCCGGCCGCGGGCAAGTGTTCGCTCAGAACATGATGTACCGGCACTCGGTCACGGTCTACGACTCCGTCGGTGACCTGGTGAAGACGATTCCGGACTCCGTGGACCTCACCGCGTTCGGCATCCCGGATCATCCCGGCGAGGTCCGCGGCGCACCGGTGGAGGTGGCGTTCACCCCCGACGGCACCAAGGCCTACGTCTCGAACTATTCGATGTACGGCGCCGGATTCGGGCCCGAGGGCAGCGACAGCTGCGTGCCCAGCGATGGCTACGACGACTCCTACGTGTACCGCATCGATGTCGCGACGCTGTCGATCGACGCGGTCATCAAGGTCGGTGCCGTTCCGAAGTACGTCGCGGTGACGCCGGACGCCCGGTACGCCGTGGTGTCGAACTGGTGCACCTTCGATGCCAGCATCATCGACATCGCGACGAACACCGAGGTCCGGCGGGTTCCTCTCGGCCGCTACCCCCGGGGCATCGTGATCAGCCCCGACTCGCAGACCGCCTACGTGGCAGTGATGGGAACCCACAACATCGCGCGCATCAACCTCACCTCGTTCGCCGTCTCCTGGATGTACGAGATCGGCGCGGGTCCCCGCCACCTGGTGCTCTCGCCGGACGGAGCAACGCTCTACGCGACTCTCAATGGGGAGGGGCGAGTCGCGAAGATCAACCCGGCCACGGGTGTGGTCGAGGCGAAGATCGCCACCGGTCAGGCCCCGCGCAGCATGGCCATCTCCACCGACGGCAAACACCTCTACGTCGTCAACTACGAGTCCGGCACCATGTCGAAGGTCGATGCGACGACCATGGCGAAGGTGCAGGACCTCCAGACCGGATACCACCCGATCGGCATCACCTATGACCGCACCACCGGCGCGGTCTGGGTCGCGAACTATACCGGCAGCATCATGATCTTCGGCCCCGGTTGATGCCGGTCCTCCTGGGCCTGCTCGCCGCGCTCTCGTGGGGAACCGGTGACTTTTCCGGCGGTATGGCCACGCGTCGCGCGCCCGAATCCGCTGTCGTGCTCGGCACCGAGTCGATCGGACTGGTGTTGCTGCTCGGCGTCGCGCTGTTCGCGGGGGGAAGCCCGACCGGACGGGACCTCGGCTTCGGCTCGCTCGCCGGCATCCTCGGAGTCGCCGGATTGATGTTGCTCTACCGCGGCCTCGCTCGCGGTCGCGCCAGCGTGGTTGCACCGCTCAGTGCCGTCGGCGCGGCCGTGTTGCAGGTCACGTGGGGACTGGCCGGCGGCGAGCGGCCCGGCGCCACCGCGCTGATCGGTATCGCGCTGGCCTTCGTCGCCATCGGCGTCGTCGCCGGCTCGGCCGAGGAGTCCACGGACCAGTCCCAGATGAGCCGTATCCGCGAGATCCAGTGTGGGCTCGGTGCGGCCGTCGGCTTCGGCTTCTATCTCATCCTCATCTCCGAGACTACCGATACGGCCGGCCTCTGGACGGTGGTCGCCGCCCGGGTCGCTCCGGTCGTCGTCTTGCTGATCGGGCTGGGAATCCTGCGCCGACCGATGGCGGTGCCCCGCGCGGCCTTTCCGATGGTCACACTCTCGGGAGTCACCGACGCCGGCGCCAACGCATTGCTGCTCGTCGCGGTACGTCAAGGGCTGCTGAGTGTGGTCGCGCCGGTCGCGAACCTGTTTCCGGTGGTCACGGTGATCCTCGCCCGGGCATTCGGCCACGAGAAGATCGGCCGAGCGCGGATGGCCGGTCTCGTCCTCGCCGTCGCCAGCCTCGTCCTCATCTCGACGTGAGGGAGCGGATCGCGACAATGCTGGGCTGATGGAGTCGTCCCTCTTCCCCGAGGTCGGCGATGCGCTGCGCGGCATCGTCCCCGCCGACCTCGGTGTGCTCCGACTACGCGCCCACCGGTACGGCATCAAGGTGTGGTTCGGCCCGGAGAAGGCGACGAAGGAGCACTACGAGGCGCAAGTGGTCGGTGCCCGTGACGTGCCCGCGGCTCGCACCCTCGCGTTGGAGGTCGGGTTCCACAGCGAACATTCGAAGCCCGCCGCGAACGACGAAGTGATCGCGCGCATCGTGGCCCACGAGAAGCAGTGGCGTCGCGAGGTCGGCACGGAGGCCGAGGTCGCACCGTTCCTCGGCCGGGCCGAGAACTGGCGTCGGGTCTCGGAAACCTGGCTGGATCCCGATCTGACCGAGCCCGGCCTCGCGTTCGAGATCGCGTCGCGCCTCGTGGACTACATCACCGCGATCGAGCCGCTCGTCCACCCGGGCTGAGGTCGCACCGTCACGCGCCTCGCCGTTGTAATCGCGAGCGGGGGCGACACCCGATACGTTGCCGGCCATGACGCACAAGGTGATCCAATGGTCGACGGGCAACGTCGGCGCACACACACTTCGATCGATCGCGCTCCATCCCGAGCTCGAACTTGCCGGCGTGTGGGTCCACTCCCCCGAGAAGGTCGGACTCGATGCTGCAACCCTCTGCGGGCTCGACACGCCGATCGGCATCGAGGCGACCAACGATGCCGACGCGCTCCTCGCGTCGGATGCCGACGTCGTGTGTTACACCGCAACCGGTGATCTCCGGCCGACCGAGGCGGTCGCCGACATGTGCCGGTTCCTCGAAGCCGGCAAGAACGTGGTGGCGACGTCGGTCGTGTCCTTGCTGTATCCGCCGACGGCGCCCCGGGGTTGGATTCGCCAACTCGACGCGGCCTGCCAGGTCGGCCAGGTGTCCTGTTTCACGTCGGGCATCGACCCCGGCTTCGCGAACGACCTGCTCCCGCTCGTCGTCAGCGGGTTCAGTGAGCGCATCGACCAGATCCGCATCGTGGAGAATCTCGACTACTCCACCTACATGCAACCCGAGGTGCTGTTCGACACCATGGGATTCGGCCAGCCACTCGACCACGAACCGTTGATCCTGATCCCCGGCGCACTTGGCTTCGCGTGGGGCGGTCCGCTGCACATGATCGCGGCCGGGCTCGGCGAGACGATCGACGAAATCAAGGAAGTTGTCGAGAAGTGCCCGGCCGACCGCGACCTCGAGACGGCGGTCGGCACGATCCGCGAAGGGACGATGGCCGGCTTGCGGTTCGAGGTCCAGGGATTCGTCCGCGGGCGGCCCGCGATCATCGTCGAGCACATCACGCGCATGCACCCGTCGGTCGCGCCGCAGTGGCCCACGCCGAGCGGGACCGGCGGGTACCGAATCACAGTGACCGGATCGCCGCGCTACACCGTCGACCTCGAGATGATGGGTGAGGATGGCGACCACAACACCGGCGGGCTCGTCGCGACCGGGATGCGCATCATCAACGCCATCCCGGCGGTCTGCGCCGCACCACCGGGAGTGCTCTCGACCCTGGACCTTCCTTTGGTGACCGGTCGGCGCCTCCTCAGTTGAGCGAGGGGTCCTCGGGCGCGGTGGCCAGCCATGCCATCGAGCCCCGCTGACGTCGGAGCACCGCGCGCCACAGGCCATCGGGCGCCGAACTCGTCAGATCGTCCGAGACGGCATCGAGCACCAGCCAGCCGCCGGCAGCCAGCTCCGCGTCGAGCTGGCCCGCGCCCCATCCGGAGTACCCGACGAACATCCGCACCGAATGCACCGCGTTCGGATCGGCGTCGAGGTCGACCGGTTCGAACCCACCGACGATCGCGTCGATCGAGGCGCCACCGTGCGCCACGCCGAGCGCAACCACGGATTCCGGATCGACGGGCCCACCCATGAACAAGACCGCGGGCGGTGACGACACCGCCTGCCAGGCCGGCATGGTGTCGTTGACGGAGATGTCGGTGGGCCGATTGAGCACGAGTCCCAATGCGCCGTCGGGGTCGTGCGCCAACATCAGGACCACCGAACGCCGAAAGTTCGGGTCGGTCAGATCCGGTGCGGAGACCAGGAGCCGACCGCGAACCCATGGAGACATCCGACCATCGTGGCATCTCGGCAGCATCTCGGTGGCGTCCCGGCAGGCTGCACCGACTCCGCGGTCCGGTACGGTCTCGGCCGTGACCGGACCCGCCGCCGCGCCCGTGACCGGGTCGTACCCGCCTGCCCATCACGTCCTGCGCGATCTGCACCTCGAATCGCAGTCGGGGCCGGGTCTGACGGCGACCGGTCGGATGCCGATCCCACCCCAGCTCGTCGGGCCGAACGGATTCGTCCATCCGGGAGCGCTGGCCACCCTCGTGGACGCCGTCGGGGGCGGACTCGGCGCCGTCGCGGCGCAACCGGACTGGATCGCCACCGCCGATCTGACGCTCCACCTCGTCCCCGCACGCGACGTCGCGGCGGTGACGGCACGGGGCCGCGTGATCAGGAAGGGTCGCACCACGATCGTCATGGAGGTCGCAGTCGCCGGCACCGACGGGCCCGAACTCGGCGTTGCCACCATGACGTTCGCGATCCTGCCTCGCCGGGACGGCAATCCGGTGATCGACGCGACCGGGTTCGACGCCGAGGCGACACCCCGGACGACGATGGCGTTGCCCACGTCGGGATTCACCCAGCCGTTGGAGGACTCGACCGGGTTGTCGGTGGTCGACGGCCCCGAGGGCAAGGTCCTCCTCCCCTTGACCGACTATGTCCGCAACAGCCTCGGTGCACTCCAGGGCGGAATGGTCGCCCTGACTGCGATCGCGGCCGCCGAACGGGCCATGAGCGCGGCCGCCGGCCGTCGCCTCGAGGTCGTGGATCTCCAGATCACCTACCTCGCGCTCGTCAAGGTCGGTCCCGCCGCGACCACCACGACCGTGCTCGAGGTTGGCGACGACCGAGCCACTGCGGAGGTCGTCGTCACCGACGCCGGGGCCGGCGATCGGGTCACGACGCGCATCCTCGCCCGCGGCGCGGCCGTCGCATGACCGGATTCAACGACCCCGACAACGGTCGCTCCATTGCGCGGTACATGGGCCTCACCATGCGCGAGGTCGGCACGCCGACCCCGGGACAGGCCAGCCTCGTGGGCGAGGCTCCCGCCTCGTCCTACCTGCGCGGACCCGACGGCGGGATCGCGTTCGGTGTGTTGCTGACGCTCGCCGACAGTGTCGGCGGGCTGTGCGGCGGGCTGGGTTCGCTCCCGGACTGGATCGTCTCGACCAACTTGATGCTGCGCTCGGTCCGCCGCGAGGTCATCGGCCCGATCGGGCTGGCATCGACCACCCTACGAGTGGGCAGTCGCGCCACGGTCACGAGTGTCACGCTCAGCGACTGCGGCGCCGAGGAGGCGGCCCTCGCGGTCGGCACCCTGACCGCGGCGGTCCTCCAGCCGGCGGACGGGCCGCCGGTCTACGAGCGGCCGCTCGTGCTCGAGAGCACTCCACCCGACCCGGCGACGACCCCTCCGCTGGAGGAGTTCCTCGGCGTTCGTT
>JAENVU010000040.1 GCA_016650415.1 Acidimicrobiia bacterium | reverse complement strand
CGATTAGCCTCCGGAGACCTTGGGAGGCTGGTCATGAAGGTGTCACGGCGATTCGGCGCGTTGCTCATCCTGCTTGTGATCGCGATCGCGGCGGTGGTCTGGTGGCCGCGGTCGACGCCACCGGCCCAGCTCGATCTCACCGAGTTCAACCGCGAACTCGCGGCCGGGCAGGTTCGTACGGTCACTCTGCTGGATCGTGATCACGCACTCCGGGTCGGCCTCACCGACGGGCGCGAGATCGCGGTGCGGTTCCCCGACCAGTCGACCGACGAGATCACGACCGCGATCGCCAAGGCGGGGGTGTCGTCGTTCAAGGTCGACCCCCAGACCGACAATCGCATCGTCTCGGCGCTGCTCGGTCTGTTGCCGCTCGCGCTGATCCTGGGGGTGCTCCTCGTGGTCCTCCGTCAGGCGCAGGGCGGTCGCGCCGGGCTCCTCGGGCTGTCGGGCAAAGGCAAGCCGCTGAAGGACCGGCCGACCGTGACGTTCGCCGACGTCGCCGGGTGTCCCGAGGCGATCGAGGAACTCAGCGAGATTCGCGACTTCCTCACCGCCCCGACGCGGTTCGAGATGATGGGGGCGCGCATCCCGAAGGGGGTGCTGTTGTTCGGACCCCCGGGGACCGGCAAGACGTTGCTCGCCCGCGCGGTTGCCGGTGAAGCCGGTGTGCCGTTCTTCTCGTTGTCGGGTTCGGACTTCGTCGAGATGTTCGTCGGGGTCGGCGCGTCTCGGGTACGGAAGTTGTTCGAACAGGCCAAAGCGGCTGCGCCCGCGATCATCTTCATCGACGAGCTCGACGCGGTCGGTCGCCAACGTGGCGCGGGCGTGGGCGGCGGACACGACGAGCGGGAGCAGACGCTCAACCAGATGCTGGTCGAGATGGACGGCTTCGACGCGACGTCGGGGGTCATCGTGCTCGCCTCGACCAACCGCCCCGACATTCTCGATCCGGCGTTGCTCCGCCCCGGCCGATTCGACCGCCAGATCGTGATCGACCCGCCCGACCTCGACGGTCGGATCGCAATCCTGGGTGTCTATGCCCGGCGGGTGGTGTTGGCCGACGACGTCGACCTGGAAGTGCTGGCCCGGCGGACCGCCGGCTTCACCGGTGCCGACCTCGAGAACCTGATCAACGAAGCAGCACTGCTGGCCACCCGGCAGCAGCTGGTGGTCGTCAGCGCGGTGCAGCTCGAAGAGGCGATCGACCGGGTGGTCGGTGGGCCGGAACGCCGGAGCCGCATTCTCTCCGACGCCGAGCGGCGGGTCATCGCGTACCACGAGGGTGGCCATGCGCTGGTGGGACACGCCCTGCCCGGGACGGACCCGGTCCATCGGGTCACGATCATCCCCCGGGGCCGCAGTCTCGGCAGCACGTTGTCGTTGCCGACCGAAGATCGCTTCCTCGTGCGCCGCAGCGAACTCATGGCGCAGCTCGCGATGTTGCTGGGCGGTCGCGCCGCCGAGGAGCTGGTCTTCGTGGATCCGACGACGGGCGCACAAGACGACATTGCGCGTGCCACCACGATTGCCCGCCAGATGGTCACCGAGTTCGGAATGAGCGATGCACTCGGCCCCATGCGGTTCGGCGAGCCCGAAGGCGAGGTGTTCCTCGGTCGGGACATCTCCCGGCGACGCGACTATTCGGACACGGTCGCGGCCCGGATCGACGACGAGGTGCACGCGCTGTTGGACCAGGCCCATCAGGTCGCGCGTGAGCTGCTGACGCAGCATCGGGGCTCGTTGGACCGGCTGGTGGCGGGCCTGTTGGAACGCGAGACCCTCCAGGCCGACGAGGTCGACCAGATCCTGAGCGACGTGAAGCGCGATGATGCGCCCCAGCTGGGTGGTGCCCGTCCGACGGCACTCCGCACCAGCGAACGTCCGTCGCTCGGGAGGATTGTGTGACCACAGCTGAGGAGACCGGGACCGTCGATCTGGATCGCATTGCCCGAGCAGTTCGGGAGATCCTGATCGCCGTCGGCGAAGATCCCGATCGGGACGGTTTGGTCAAGACCCCGAACCGGGTCGCCCGGATGTACGAGGAAATCTTCGCGGGGTTGCGCGAGGACCCGGCCCAACACCTGACCGTGACGTTCGAGGCCAGCCACGACGAGATGGTCATGGTCCGCGACATCCCGTTGTATTCGGCGTGCGAGCACCATCTCGTTCCGTTTCACGGCGTGGCCCACGTCGCGTACATCCCGGGTGACGACGGCCGGATCACCGGCCTCTCGAAGCTCGCGAGGCTGGTGGAGGGATACGCCCGGCGGCCTCAGGTCCAGGAGCGGCTGACGTCCCAGGTGGCCGATGCCCTGATGGCAACGCTCAACCCCAAGGGCGTGTTCGTCGTCATCGAATGCGAACATCTCTGCATGTCGATGCGAGGAGTCCGCAAACCCGGCACCCTCACGGTGACGTCGGCGGTTCGGGGGATTTTCAAGGCAAATCCGGCCACCCGGGCCGAAGCGATGGGCCTGATCGGTCCGCCCCGCTCTCGGGGCTGAGCGGAGTCAGCGCTGTACGCTCACGGGCTTGCAGTTCCGGTGGACGACGATCTCGGGACCGGTCATGGGCGTGGTGAACGTCACTCCGGATTCCTTTTCTGACGGCGGCCAGTTCGTCACGCCCGAGGCCGCGATCGCGCATGGGGTGCGACTCGCCGACGCCGGTGCTGCCGTGGTCGACATCGGTGG
>JAENVU010000039.1 GCA_016650415.1 Acidimicrobiia bacterium | reverse complement strand
GTCTCGACCATGCTCCGCAGCGCCGACCGGTCGATCTTGTCGCCGGCCGTGAGCGGGAGCGCGTCGACGGCCAGGGTGGCTTCGGGGAGCTTGTACCGGGCAAGCCGTTCGGCGGCGAAGCTCCGGAGTTCGTCGAGCGAGGGTGGGCGACCGGGCCGCCGTGCGACCATCACGGCCACGCCGACTTCGCCCATCACGGGGTCCGAGGCGGGCACGATCGCCAGCGCTTCGATGGCCGGGTGGTCGGTGAGGACCGCCTCGACCTCGACCGGGTACACGTTGTACCCGCCGCGGACGTACATCTCCTTGCTCCGACCGACGAGTCGGAGCCGGCCGGCGTCGTCGATCCAGCCGAGGTCGCCGGTGCGGACGTGGCCGGACCGGGTGAACGCGGCGCGGGTCCCCTCGGGATTGTTCCAGTACTCCTGCATGACCGCCGACGAGCGAAGGCACACCTGGCCGACCGCCCCCGGCTCGACGAGCCGGTCGTCCTCGTCGACGAGCGCGAGATCGACGGCCGGGTGCGGGCGACCCACACTGACGATCGCATCCTCGAGCGGATCGTCGAACGCCGTGCCGAGCCCGATGCCGGCTTCGGTGCAGGAGTAGCGGGTTGCCAACACGGCCCCGAATCGGTCGCGGGCCTCGACCGCGGTGGCCGGGGTGATCGGTCCACCCCCGACGATGATGGCTCGGACACTGGTCAGGTCGAAGCGGTCGAACTCGGGGTCGGCGAGCATGAGCGCGAGTTGGGTCGGCACGCCCGCCACCGTGGACATCCGTTCCCGTGCGAGCAATTCGAGTGCTGCCCGAGCCCGCCACTTCGTCATGATGAAGCTCGTACCCCCGCGCATGAGATTGCCGGGCAACTTCGTCATGAACCCGAGGTGCGCAAACGAGGTGCCGGTGAAGCTGCGCGTGCCGCCACCCCAGGTGCCACCGACATCGGTCGCGGTGATGAACTCGAGTTGGCGGTTCGTGTAGAGCGCGCCTTTCGGGAGCCCGGTCGTGCCCGACGTGAAGATGATCGCCACTGGGCGCGCGGGATTCTCGGGGAGGAGCGGCGGCGCGTCGTCGCCGTGCAGTCGTCGAAGGACCCCGGACGCGGCCTCCGCCGGCGTCGCGTCCTCCACCGCGAGGGCGGGATCCGACGGTGCGAGTCCCGGTGCGGCGAGCACCAGCCGAGGTGCGGCGATCTCGAGAATGGCATCGCGCTCGGCCGAGGCCAATCGGTCGTTCACACCGGCGGTGATCGCGCCGAGCTTCGCTGCCGCCAGGTACGCGACGAGATACTCGGGGCCGGGCGGAAGCACCAGCGCGAGGACATCCCCCGGGCGGAGCCCCCGCTGCGCGAATCCGGCGGCGACGTGATCGGAGATTCGATCGACGTCGGTGTAGGTGAGATCCCAGCCGCCCGGCGCGACGTAGGCAGTAGCATCGCCGAACCGGCGGGCCGCTTCGGAGGCGATTCGGGGAAGCATGGCCAGAGAATCGCACAACTCGGGGATGCCGTCGCGTCGATCACGTGGCGGGGTCGCGTCGGGAACGACGACCCGAGACCGCGAACTGCGGGCCCAGGGTCGCAAGACCATGCAGAAGCTGGCGGACGCCGGGCTCCGAGTCTTCGCGCGCCGCGGCTATCACGAGGCGCGAGTGGACGACATCGTGCGTGCGGCCCGGACGTCGCACGGCACGTTCTATCTGTACTTTGCGAACAAGGAAGACCTCTTGCGGACCCTGGCCGTCGAATGTGCGGCCGCGATCGACGAGGTCGCCGACGCCGTTCCCTCGGTGACGCCGGACCGGGCGGGGGAGGAGGCGTTGGCCGAGTTCCTGCGGTCGTTCCTCGGGGTCTACGCACGCTACGGCGTCGTGATCCGAGCGTGGATGGAACGGCAGGTCACCGACCGCAAGGTGGACCGGCTGGGGGTACGCGCGTTCACGCACATCGCCGAATCGCTCGGTCGAGAGCTCGCGGCGGCCGAAGCAGCCCACGACGCGGCCACGGTGGCGGCGTTGATGGCAATGCTCGAACGCACCAGTTAC
Organism: Acidimicrobiia bacterium; assembly: GCA_016650415.1. Classification (GTDB taxonomy): domain Bacteria; phylum Actinomycetota; class Acidimicrobiia; order IMCC26256; family JAENVU01; genus JAENVU01. The sequence goes on along the minus strand of JAENVU010000039.1, from coordinate 221 downwards.
GCGATGACGTCGCGCGACCTCGGCTTCGATCCCGACGCGGCACTGACGACGCTGACCCGGGTGATCCACCGCGGGTTCTTCGGCGGGGCGCAGCCGCGAACTCCTCGCTAATCGGTCCCGAGCAGCAGGGTCGCGGTCGAGGAGAACCAGCCGCCGGTGCCGTTCACGCACGCGATCTTCGCGTCCGGTACCTGTCGGTCGCCGCCCTCGCCGCGGAGCTG
>JAENVU010000038.1 GCA_016650415.1 Acidimicrobiia bacterium | reverse complement strand
GTCGGTACCATGATTCTCGTCGTCGGCGGACCGGGGACGGCCGTCCTGGCGACCGGCGGATTCCTCGAGAGTGGCTCCGTGGGGGTCCTCGGGGTCGCGTTGGCGTTCGGACTCGCACTGCTGTGCGCGGCGTACGCGATCGGTTCGATCTCCGGCTGCCACGTGAACCCCGCGGTCACCATCGGCCTCTGGGCCATCAAGAAGACCGACACCAAGGATGTCCCCTGGTACCTCGGCGGACAGATCGTCGGCGGGTTGGTCGGTGCCGGCGTGATCTACGTGGTCGCGAACAGCGTGTCCGGGTTCAGTGCCAAGGCCAGCGGCTTCGCGTCGAACGGTTACGGCGCGCATTCACCGGGCGGGTTCAAGATCGGCGCGGCGATCCTCGTCGAGATCGTGTTCACCGCGCTCTTTCTGTTCGTCATCGCGAGCACCAGACGCAAGTCGATGCCGGCGGGTTTCACGGGCATCGCGATCGGACTGATGCTCACACTGATCCACCTCATCACCATCCCGGTCGACAACACGTCGGTGAACCCGGCCCGGAGCGTTGCCACCGCGGTGTTCCAGGGCGGCTGGGCCCTCGGCCAGCTGTGGGTCTTCATCGTGTTCCCGATCATCGGTGGGGTCATCGGCGCAGTGGTCTGGCGCGCCTTGGTCCCGGCCCAAGACGCGTAACGCCCACGACCCGAAGGGTCACGCGCGGAAATGCCGGGGCACGCCCGGTTCGCGTGTCAGAGTCGAGGCATGGAGAAACTCCAATATCTCTGCTGGCCGCGGATCGGGCTCGACCCGCCCGAACGCGGCACCCTCGTCCGGGATGCCATCGTCCCGAAGTTGCTCGCGCTGCGCCCGGCCGGCTTGTCGATCCAAGTCGACGATGCCGACGCACAGGTCCCGGTCCCGATGCCGCCGCCGGACGACGAGCCCCAACCGTTCCTGCTCGTGTCGATCTGGCTCGACCGGTACGACGACCGCGCGCCCTACGAAGCGGTCCTGAACGCCGAATGCGACGAGATCGCCGGGTACCTGGTCACGGAGTCGATGTACACCGACTACGGCGGGAACCGTCACTCCGGGCCCCGAAACTGGGCCGACGGTGAACGTTCGCCGGGCGTGGTCATGGTCACGCTGTTGCGGCGACCCGCCACGATGTCGTCCGAAGACTGGATCGCCCACTGGCATGGCGTGCAATCACCGGTCAGCGAATCGATGCAACCGCGCATGCGATACGTCCGGAACGCGGTCGCGCGTCCGATCACGGCCGGCGCGCCACCGATCGAGGGGATCGTCGAAGAGGCGTGGCCCTCGCCCGAACACATGACCGACCCGATGCTGTTCTATTGCGCCGACGGCGATGCGGACCTCATGCGGAGCAATCTCAGTGCGATGCTCGACAGCGTGACCGCATTTCTCGACTTGGCCGAACTCCGCAGCTTCACCACGAGCGAATACCTGCTCAAGACCTGACCGGACGCACGCAGAACTGGTCCAGGCTCGCGGTCTCGAGCACCACGCCATCGTCACGGATCACGAATCCGTCGACACCTTGAGCTTCGAGCAGCTCGAGACCGTCGCGGGGACCGGCAACGAACGCCGCCTTCGCCAACACTTCGCCCCACCACGCTTCCGCGGCCACCACGGTGACCGACGCGACACCCGACTGCGCCGGTGCGCCGGTTGCCGGATCGAGCAGGTGATGGAGTTCCTGCTCGCCGCGGCGCCAGCGGCGCCGGAGGCGCGTGCTCGTGGCAACCGCGCCGGTCGCGAACCGCAAACTGCCGACCTGCTCGAATGCCGTGGGGTCGTCGAAGTTCGCGACCCATGCACCGTCGTACGGGCCGGTCCCGACCGCGCGGAGATCCCCGCCGAGATCCACACAACCCGATTCGACCCCCGCGTCGGCGAGGTCCTGCGCGACCACATCCGCCGCGTAGCCCTTGCCGATGCCACCGAGGTCCAACCGCACGCCACGACCGAGCGTGACCGAGCGCACGATGGAATCCATCTGGATTCCGCTGCAGCCGACGAGCGGAGCGGTCCCACCACCGGCAGATTCCGTCGGCGATCCGTCCCTCACCTGATCCCAGTCGCGGTCGTAGCCCCAGGCCTCGAGGGCCGAGAGCCCGGTGGGGTCGAACCGGCC
>JAENVU010000037.1 GCA_016650415.1 Acidimicrobiia bacterium | reverse complement strand
CTCTGGTGAATCCGATGTTCCACGTGAAACATCGACTGGGAGTCCCGGAACGTTTCACGTGAAACATTCGCCCAACTTCGCATGGGAGCGACGCCCATGGATCCTGCGGACCCGAAGCGACGTAGCCGGAAACTGTTCGGCGCGCGACGCAAGCACGACAATGCCTCGGAGGCTGGAATGGAAGAGCACGACTCCACGGACGCGTCCCCTGCAGAGGCCGCGGTGTCGGAGGACCCGCCGGTGAGTGGTGGCGGTCGAGTCTTTGGTGGATCCGTCGATCCTTCGGCGGCCGCGTCGGCCGAGGAGCAGAACACCGACGAACCGGTGGTCGCGCCCGAATCGGACACCGAGTCGGTCCCGGCCGATGTTCCCGGATCCGAGCCGGTGGCAGCTGAGTCGGCCGAGCCCTCGACAATCGAGCCCGACGACACTGGGGACGCCGGCTCCGCCGGGACGGATGCGCCCGAGCCAACCGCCGCCGACGCGGCGGTGGCCGGACCGAGTTCCGACCCGGCCGGAGGCAGCGCCGAGTCCGAAGCGCCCGACGAAGAAGCAGACGACGGCGAGCGTGCGGTGATCCCGTACGACCTTCCCCGGATCTTTGCCATCGCGAACCAAAAGGGTGGTGTCGGCAAGACCACGACATCCGTGAACCTGGGCGCGTCGTTGGCGGACCTGGGGTTCAGGGTTCTGGTGGTCGACCTCGACCCGCAGGGGAATGCCACCACCGGCTTGGGTGTCAACGCACGCGAGATCGAGGGCTCGATCTACGACGTCATCATGAGCGACACCAACATCGAAGACTGCATCGAGCCGACGTCACTCAAGAACCTGTTCGTCTGCCCGGCAACCATCGACCTTGCCGGCGCCGAGATCGAGCTGGTTCCGGCGTTCAGTCGCGAGTTGAAGCTGCGGCGCGCACTTCACGATATCCGCGAGGACTACGACTACATCCTGATCGACTGCCCACCGTCGCTCGGCCTGCTCACGGTCAATGGCCTCGCTGCCGCGGACGACGTCTTGGTCCCGATCCAGTGCGAGTACTACGCCCTGGAGGGTCTGAGTCAGCTGATCCGGAACGTCACGCTGGTGCGGACCAACCTGAACCCGACCCTCGACGTGCGTGGCATCGTGCTCACGATGTACGACGCTCGCACCAAGCTGGCGGACCAGGTCGAGCAGGAAGTTCGGAATCATTTCGGGAGAACCGTGTATCTCACCGTGATTCCACGTACTGTGCGGTTGTCGGAGGCGCCCTCGTTCGGGCAGCCCATCATTCTGTTCGACCCAACCTCCCGGGGCGCGGTGGCGTATCGGGAGTTGGCCAAGGAGGTGAGTAGTGGCGCGACGAGGCGGACTGGGTAAAGGGCTGGGAGCCCTCATCCCTACGGGGACGGGTGAGTCCAGCGGCGGGCTCCGTGAGGTCGAGGTCTCGGCGATTCGGCCGAACCAATATCAGCCCCGCGAGCGCTTCGACGAGGAGTTGCTCCAGGCCCTGACGGAATCCATCCGAGAGGTCGGGATCCTGCAGCCGATCTTGGTGCGTCCGATCGGCGACGAGTTCGAACTCATTGCCGGCGAGCGACGGTGGCGTGCAGCCCGGCGCCTCGGCTTGGCGCGGATCCCGGCGCTCGTTCGGGAAAGCAGCGACGCGGCCGCCCTTGAAGAAGCGCTGGTCGAGAACGTTCATCGCTCGGACCTCAATGTGTTGGAAGAGGCGGCGGCCTACCAGCAACTCATCGAGGACTTCTCGCTGACCCACGATGAAGTCGCCACCCGCGTCGGTAAGAGTCGCGCCTCGATCTCCAACACCTTGCGGTTGCTGCAGCTCCCCCCGACGGTGCAGAAACTGGTCCGTGACGGCGGCCTCTCGATGGGCCACGCGCGGGCGCTGCTCGGAACACCGGACCGAGCCCTGCAGGAACGACTCGCCCAGTCGATCGTGAGCGAAGGCTGGTCGGTGCGCGCGGTCGAGGAGGCGGTCAAGGGACCCGTCGCGACTTCGAAGTCGTCAGGCAAGTCCGGCGTCGACGCGGCGCGGGCGACGAACCCGCTGCGTCCCCCGGGCCTCGAGGAACTCGAGGGT
>JAENVU010000036.1 GCA_016650415.1 Acidimicrobiia bacterium | reverse complement strand
GCGTTGGAGACGAGGTACCAGTCGCCCCCGCTCGCGCTGGCGTCGGTGACGTAGAGGCGGAGCTTGACCGATGTGGGTGGTCCGCTGAGTCCGTTGACGGTGAACTTGATGAGCGGCCGGTACTCCGAACTCGGCGCGTGCAGCTTCATGGTGGAGTAGGTCGCGTAGTTCTTCGTGGGGCGCGGGCTGTTGACGTACGTGTCGGCGTCGAGGGGCAGGATCAACTCCGTCGGGGCCGGGCCGACGGTGATGGTGTGTGACACCGAGTCCGAGCCCTGCAAGTTGGCGGCCGTGAGGGTGGCGGTGAAGGTCCCGGTGCTGGTGTAGGTGTGGCTCGGGTTCTGTGCGTTGGAGGTGCTGCCGTCACCGAAGGTCCAGGCCCAGCTCGTGGGCGCGCCGGTACTCGTGTCGGTGAAGTTCACACCTAACGGCGCGGGCCCAGACGCGGTCGACGTCGCGAACAACGCGGTCGGTGCGGTCGGGACCGAGTCGACGCTGATGGTGTGTGACACCGATGTCGATCCGTTGGTGTTGCCGGCGGTGAGGGTGGCGGTGAAGGTGCCGGCGCTCGTGTAGGTGTGGCTCGGGTTCTGTGCGGTGGAGGTGCTGCCGTCACCGAAGGTCCAGGCCCAGCTCGTGGGCGCGCCGGTACTCGTGTCGGTGAAGTTCACTCCCAATGGCGCCGTGCCGGAAGTCGTCGACGTGGTGAACGACGCCGTCGGCGCACTGCCGCCACCACCGGGTCCGGTCACGTCGAACACGAATACCGCGTGGTTCATCGGGTCCGAGGCCGAGCGGTAGTCGTAACCGTCGGAGATGAAGAGCTGTTCGCCGATCACCTCGACGCCCCGGGAGTCGAGCATCCCGAAGGGGGTCAGGTCGATGCCGTTCCAGCCCGACAGAATCGTCCTGGTGGTCATCGACGCCCGGTACAGGCGCTGCGAGTGGTTCACCGCGACGAGGTCGCCCGTGACGTCGTCGAAGTCGATGTCGAAGATCTTGGAGATGCCCGAGATGGAGAAGGCCGGCCCGAACGTGTTGCTCGCGAAGTCGTAGGTGCGGATGGTGGAGTCGTTCGCGACGTAGAGCTTGCCGTCGGCCTGCCGCCATCCTGCGCCGGTCCATTCGGTGGGCACGGACTGCCAGGACTGGACCTGGAACTGGTGGTTCGCGTCGCGGGCGAGCTTGTAGACGGTCGGGATCGCGCCGGTGCTGCCCGAGAACGCGTACAGCGCGTCGGCATTCGCGTCGTAGGCCAACGCCTCGAGGTCCTGACTGCGCGAGTTGCCGGCGGTGTTGGTCCCACCGAGCTGGGGCGAGTTGATGAACGCCGTCTGCGTGATCTCGCGGCGCAGCGCGCCAGTCGTGCGGTTGATCTCGTAGATCGCGTTGCCGTTGTCGTCGGCGATCCACAGCGAGTCGTCACTCGCGACGTACGCGGTGTCCTCGTTGTCGCGCACCTTCACGCTGCTGCCGACGAAGGGCGTGGTCCGGATGAGCCGGTTCAGCGTGAGGTGCGGTTGGCTGGTGCTCGTCAGTGCGCCGGCGCTGCCGGTGCCGGCGAGCGTGCACGCGAGCACCGCCCCCAAAGACAGCGCGACCAAGTGCCGTAGCCCGAACCGCATGATGACCTCCGCCCGTAGAAGGCACGTTTATCCCCCAGCATCGTATGCATACCGATTCGGCCGTGTCGAGCGTCTCGGGCGGTTTGGTCGTTCGCGCCCCGGCGCGAGGGCGACACGCGGCTGTTCAGGAGGTCAGGTCGGCACGACGCCGCGCGGCAACACCAACGGCAGGTCGGTGTAGGTCTTGATGCCGGGTGGCGCGGCGACGACCGCGGGGATCGCGTGGATCGGGGGAAGGGCCGTCATGATGTGGCTGAGCACCATGTACATCCGGACGGCGCCGGCGCTCGACCCGTGGTTTTCGAACCACGGGCTCGATCGGAGTCAATGCCAAGCGGCACTCGCGTTCCCGACGGCTTCGCCCGCTGCCACCAAGTCCGTAGAGAAGCACCGCGATCTGGCTCGGCGATGGGACGTCCAAGTGATCGAGTTTCTCCGCCCTGGAACGGGCGGCTCGCAACCCATCGTCGGCGGCTGATCACCGGATCACGAATCGTCCCACGCCCCCGATGGTCGGGTCGGAGTTGTGATTCTGTCCAGGGGTCTTCATCGCGTCTAGGCGACGGCGGCGGCGAAGGACGCGTAGAGGTCGCCGGGGAGGGGATGGTGGAGGCGCCAGATGAGTGCAACGAAGCGAGAGGTTTGGCGTCGGGCTCTCTGCCCGATGATCTCGCACTCGGGTTAGGTACCCGATGGTTGGATCATGTCCCCGATGGTGAAGCGCGCCGATCGCACTGCTGCTGCCGAACGGCGCCGCGACTCGGCCAGACCCCGCGGCGGTCGGCGTCCTGGTCCCTCAGGTCTCGAGCGCGTTCGCGAGGCGCTCCAGCGTCGTGCTGATCGTCTCACGGTTGCGGGCCTCCCGGTCGGGGACACCTGACGTCTCCCGGGCGTACTCCTGGGCCGAGTCCGGGATGAGGCTCTCGGTCCACTCCGTGACCCGGCTGCCGGTCCGGGTCGGCTCGATGCCGTATCCCCACGTTGAGTAGTGGAAGTCCATCATCGAGCACTCGAACACGAACGACCGACCCGGCTCGGCCTCCACGACCTTTCCCTGGGTCGTCCACTCCTTGTCGCCGTTGCGGTTGTGTCCATCGAAGGTGGCACCGACCGCGGGCGCGTCGAACCCGTCGTGCCACTCGCACGAATGACACTCGCTTGACCACTCGCCCATGCGGGTGACGTCCGCGATGGCGGCGTAGACGTCCTGCGGCGAGGCCGCGATGTCCCGGGTGGTCTCGATCTTCGTCATGGGTCGCGACGTCCTTCTGGTAGCCGGTGTGAGCGACGGAGAAGTACCGGCGGTGCCGGCACGGTGCGTCATCATGCCGGGCGGTGCCGTGGGTTGTCACCACCGGTCGGCGGCGTCGGGCCATGACGGGCATGGCGCGATCAGACGATGCCACGACGCTGGGCGTACTGGAGGAACCCCGGAGCCCGGCAGCGTCGGCAGCCAGAAAGTCAGGATACGGAAGCACAGGACGACGAACGCCGCGGTCGCGCGGTCCACGCCGTCGCCGAAGCAAGGTGATCGGGTGGTCGCCCCGATGGTCGATGGGCCCCCGACTCTTCACGATCTCCAGAGAAAGACGCGTGCCGGTCGCGGATCCTTCGCCGTGGGGTAAGGCGTCACGGGTGACGGCGTACCACACCGGCG
>JAENVU010000035.1 GCA_016650415.1 Acidimicrobiia bacterium | reverse complement strand
GGCAGTACCCGAGTCGCTCGGAACCCGTGTCTATGTGAACTTGGCCATCGCCGCGCGGGCGGAAGAAGTCGCGGCCATGCCGGTCGACGGGGTCGGGCTCTTGCGCGCCGAGTTCATGATCGCCGACGCCCTTGCGGGCGAGCACCCCCGTAGTGTGCTCGCTCGTGGTGGACGTTCCGAGTTCCTCGACCAGATGTCGACGTCGCTGTTGCGCATCACCCGTGCGTTCGCACCCCGGCCCGTCGTGTACCGCACGATGGACTTCAAGTCGAACGAGTTCCGTCGGCTCAAGGGTGGCGAAGAGTTCGAGCCGGTCGAGGCGAACCCGATGATCGGCTACCGCGGGTGTTACCGGTACGTCCGCGAACCCGACCTCTTCGCGCTGGAGCTGGAGCTGCTCGCGCTCGTCCGCGAGGAGACCCCCAACCTGCATCTGATGATCCCGTTCGTGCGGACCCGTTGGGAGCTCGAGGCGTGTCTCGAACTCGTCGATGCGAGCCCGCTCGGGAACCACCGAGGGCTTCACCGGTGGGTGATGGCAGAAGTCCCTTCCGTGGTCAGCCGGATCCCGGAGTACGTCGCACTCGGGATCGATGGCGTATCGATCGGGTCCAACGATCTGACCCAACTCGTGCTCGGAGTCGATCGTGATTCTGAGATCTGTTCCGAGCTCTTCGACGAATCGGATGCTGCGGTGCTCGACGCGATCGAGCGCATCATCGGCGCGGCGCGGAGCGCGGGCATCACGTCGTCGCTGTGCGGCCAGGCGCCCTCGACGAACCCCGAGTTCGCCGCGCACCTGGTGCGGTTCGGGATCACGTCGGTGTCGGTGAACCCCGACGCGGTCGACCCGGCCCGAGCGGCGATCGGAGCGGCGGAGCGTCGACTGCTGCTCGACGCGACACGGTGGGCGCAGCACAACTCGAACTCGTGATCCGTCGCCGCAAGAGTCGACCCCGAGCGTGATCGGGGCGCTCACGCTGGTGCAGTTGGTACCGCTGTTCGGCGTTAGTGCCGCGCTGCTCGCAGTGGGTGGGGTCGTGCTCGCCCGCGCGGGTGACGAGATCGCGAAGCGGACCGGCATGAGCCGAGCAGTCGTGGGCGTGGTGTTGCTCGCGTTGGCGACCTCACTCCCGGAGTTGGTCACCGACGTCGGCGCAGCGGCTGCCAACGCCCCGAACCTCGCCGTGGGCGACCTCTTCGGATCCAGCATGGCGAACATGGCGGTGCTCGGGATCCTGGATCTCAGCCGTCGGCGTCGCGTCTGGCAGCGAGTCGAGCTTGGGCACGCGCGGGTGGCATCGGTCGCGATCGGCCTGACCGCGCTCGCCGCGCTGGGCATTCTCACGTCGCGGGGATGGTCGATCGGCTGGATTGGTATCGACACCGTGCTGGTCGCCGCCGGCTACGTCGCCGCGGTGACCTGGATGCACCGGTCGCCGGCAGTGCGCGGTGGCGGCGTGGTTCCGGAGGCCATCCAATGGCCCGACGACGGGGGATCGGTGCGGCAATCGGTCGGGAAATTCGCCGGGGCGACGCTGCTGATCCTGGTGTCGGCCCCGCTCGTGGCGTATGCCGGGCGGGGAATCGCGGTCGAGACCGGGTTGGGCGAAACCTTTGTCGGGATCGCGCTCGTCGCCATCGCGACGTCACTGCCGGAACTGGTCACGTCCTTGGCCGCGGTGAGGATCGGGGCGCAGGACCTCGCGGTCGGCAACTTGTTCGGGAGCAACGCGCTGAACATGGCGTTGCTCGTCTTCGTCGATGCGGCGTACACCCGGGGCCCAGTCCTGGCCGCGGTCGATGTGGGGCAAGTCGTCGGTGCCGTGGGCGCGGTTCTCCTCATGGCGCTCGCGCTCGCGGCGATCATCCAGGGATCCGAGACTCGTATCGGTCGTCTCGAACCGGACGCGCTCCTCGTCCTGCTCGTGTATCTCGGGACACTCTTCGCCGTCTGGTCGGTGCACCGATGAGCACTCCACCACTCCCGACGGCGCTGAGTGCACCGTGGGCGGTCGAGGCCGACGCGGTCGTCGCCGCGCTGGCCACGGATGCGGTGCGCGGCCTCGAGCCGGACGACGCCGATGCCCGACTCCACTCGTCAGGTCGGAACGAGCTCGACGAACAGGCGGGTCGTTCCCGGTTCCGCCTCTTCCTCGCACAGTTCACGAACACGATGACGGTGGTCCTCGGTGTCGCGGCCGTCGTGACTCTGGTCATCGGCGACCTGATCGACACGGTCGCGATCGCGTCGATCCTGCTCCTCAACGCGATCGTCGGCTACCTGCAGGAACATCGCGCGGAGCAAGCGATGGCCGCGCTCAAGCGGATGACGACGACCTCCGCCGTGATCGTCAGGTCCGGTGTCCGGCGCGAAATCCCGAGTGCGGAGGTGGTCGCGGGTGATGTCGTCCTCCTCGCGGTGGGTGATGTGGTGCCGGCCGACGTCCGACTGATCGAGGTGCAAGGGCTCCGGGTCAACGAAGCCACGCTGACCGGAGAGTCGGAGCCGTCGGCGAAGACCGCGAAGGCCCTCCCGGACGCGGACGTGTCGATGACGGCCGAGCGGCACAATGTGGCGTTCAAGGGCACCGGCGTCACGTACGGTCGGGCCCAGGGTGTCGTGATCGCGACTGGAATGAACACCGAGGTCGGACAGATCGCGCAGCTCCTCCAGGCGCACGCGACGCGGGGCACGCCACTGCAGCGCCGGCTCGCGGTGCTGGGCCGCCAGCTCGCGTTCGCCGCGATGGTGGTCGTCGCGGTGATCTTCGTGGTCGGCGTCGTCGGCGGCGAGCCCGCGGACACGATGCTGCTCACCGCGGTGAGCCTGGCCGTCGCGGCCATCCCCGAGGGGCTTCCCGCCGTGGTGACCGTGTCGCTGGCGCTGGGTGCGCGACGGATGGCTGATCGGTCGGCACTGATCCGGCGGCTCCCGGCGGTGGAGACCCTCGGATCGGTCTCGGTCATCTGTACCGACAAGACGGGGACGCTGACCGAAAATCGCATGCTCGCCGAGCGCGTCTGGACACCGGTGGGTCGGTATGAGGTCGGTGGATCCGGCTACGAACCATACGGTGAGGTGTCCGGAGGGCCGCCGCCCGCCGATGACGCGTTCCTCCAACGGCTCGCGCGCGTGGCTGCCGCCTGCAACGACGCGCTGCTCCACGCTCCCCGCGACGCCCACGGGGCCTGGACGCTGACCGGCGACCCCACTGAGGGCGCGTTTCTTGCATTGGCGGGGAAGTTCGGGATCGAGCGATCGGAGCTCGACGAGGTGCTGCCGCGTCGCGCGGAGATCGGCTTCGATGCGGAACGCCGGCGCATGGTCACGATCCACGCGGATGGTGACGGCTCCTGGGTCGCGGTAAAGGGTGCACTGGACGCGATCGCGCCGCTGCTGCATCGAGATGACGTCGGTCGGCTGGCCGAGGCCGAGGTCGAGGCCGAGCAGTGGGCGAGTGATGGCTACCGGGTGCTGGCGGTCGCCGACCGTCGGGTCGCGGCGCATCCCGAGGACGTCGGGAACCCGGAACATGAACTCCGATTGGTCGGGATCGTCGGGATCGCCGATCCGCCCCGTCCCGAAGCTCGCGACGCCATCGCGTTGTGTCGGGACGCGGGGATTGCCGCAGTCATGATCACCGGGGATCATCCGCGGACCGCGGCCGCGATCGGAGCGCGGCTCGGGCTCGAAGATCACGATCAGCTGATGACCGGCGCGGAGGTCGACGCGCTCGACGACGCGGCGTTCGCGGCGCGGGTACGCGACGTCCGGATCTTCGCCCGCACGAACCCGGAACAGAAGCTGCGCATCGTGAATGCGTGGCGGTCGAGCGGAGCCATCGTCGCGATGACCGGCGACGGGGTGAACGATGCCCCCGCGTTGCGGGCCGCCGACATCGGGGTTGCGATGGGCCTCGTCGGGACCGAGGTGAGCAAGGAGGCGGCCGACATGGTCCTCGCCGACGACAACTTCGCGACGATCGTCCACGCCGTCGAAGAGGGGCGACGGATCTACGACAACATCCGACGTTTCGTCCGCTACTTACTGACGACGAACACGGGTGAGATCCTCATCATGTTCCTCGCTCCGCTCCTCGGGCTGCCGCTGCCGTTGTTGCCGCTCCAGATCCTCTGGGTCAACCTCGTGACCGATGGTCTTCCGGCGGTCGCGCTCGGGCTGGAGCCGACCGAACCCCACACGATGCAACGTCGTCCCCGCGACCCACAGGAATCCGTCCTCGCGGGCGGCTTGTGGCAGCACGCAGTCTGGGTGGGCGCGTTGATGGCGGGAGTGGTCATCCCCCTGCAAGCGATCGCGCGTCACGCCGGTATGCCGTGGCAGACCATGACGTTTGCCACCGTCGCGTTCCTGCAGTTGGGACACGCCTTCGCCGTGCGGTCGGAACGTCGGAGTGTGTTCCAACTCGGCATCCGATCGAATCCCTACATCGCCGGGGCCATCGCGCTGAGCATTGTGGCTCAGCTCGCCGTGATCTACGTGCCCGGGTTCCGGTCGGTGTTCGACACGGAGCCGCTCAGTCTGTTCGAGCTGTCGATCGTCGCCGTTGTCTCCACCGCGGCGCTGGTCGCGGTCGAGATCGAGAAGCTGGTGCGCCGTCGTCGGGCTCCGTGAGCGGGTGCGAGGGTGGAGTCCGGGGAATCCTCGGTTCACAGACCGGTCGGATAGGTCTCCGGGGGTTCGCCGGCGCTCCACAGCGGGGTCGGGTCCAACGGCTCGAGTGCCCGCGTGCGATCGAGATGGATGACGGCGTCGAACTGATCGGCCAATCGTGATGGGAAGTAGTGGCTCTGGCGCTCGGTCTCCGGGCGGTAGATCACGCCGATGGCCCGTTCGAGTCGGGGCATCTCCAGCGCGACCCGTACGTCGTGGTGGTTGGTGTCGATCCAGAACCGATCGACACCAACTTCATGGAGCAGGCCTTCGTAACTGTCGGCCCGGGCGGGCCTGACCTGGCGCCGTTCGGTCGCCGCGCCCCAATCACGTGCCGCGGTGACCGTGCCGTCATAGGTCGTGAAACCAATGAGCGCGGCGCGCGTGCCGTAGCGCTGGCGGGCGAGTTGGCCGACGTTGAGCTCCCCGCGAGCGCCCATGCCGGTCGCTCGGGCGTCACCGACGTGAGAGTTGTGCTCCCAGATCACGATCTTCGGGTGCGCGGTGTGGTGGTGCAGGTGTTCCAAGAGGGCATCGGCCGTATTCGCCATGTGACGGTCCCGCAGGTTCCAGGACGACACCTCGGCCCGGTACATCTGTTGGTAGTACTCCTCGGCGTCGCGGACGAGCACCGCGTTCTGTTCCGCGAAGAAGTGTTCGTCGAAGGCATCCATGCCGTCGCGGCGCAGGTAGTCGGCGGCGCGAGCGCGAAGCGCGATCAGCTCGGCGACGACCTCGTTCTCGCACGGGATCGCGCCGTGGTGCGCCAGGGCGTATCCGTAGGCCTGACCCTCACCGCCACCGAGGCGATCGAAGCAGCCGTAGCGCTCCCGGGCCCGCTGGGCTTCCGCGGGGTCGACTCCTTCGAGATACGTGATGACGGCTTCCATCGATGCGGCGAGGCTGTACAAGTCGAGCCCGTAGAAACGCACCTTGTCCTGGTCGTGGTCGTGGACCGCGTTGTGGGTCCGCAACCAACTCACGAACTCGAAGACGTCCTGGTTGCGCCACATCCAGGT
>JAENVU010000034.1 GCA_016650415.1 Acidimicrobiia bacterium | reverse complement strand
GCGGGAACTGCGCGACGCGGGCACGACGATCATCCTCGTCGAGCAATCCGTGAACGTCGCACTCACGGTGGCCGAGACGGCGTACTTCATGGAGAAGGGCGAGATCCGTTTCCACGGCCCGACGTCCGAACTCCTCGAACGGCCCGACGTGCTCCGGTCCGTCTTCCTCGAAGGCGCCGGTACCCACGACCAGCCCCAATCCGAGACTGAGCGTGAGCGAGGCCCCGACGATCCGGAGCAGCGGCATCAGGCCGAGCGGGGCCCGAGCGGCCCGGCCCGCAGGGCCGAGAGCGGAAATGCAGATCGGCTCGAGGTGCGCAGCCTCAACAAGCGCTACGGCGGGGTCATCGCGCTCGACGATGTGTCGTTGACGATCAAAGCCGGCGAGATCGTCGGATTCATCGGTCCGAACGGCGCGGGAAAGACCTCACTGTTCGACGCCATCTCCGGCTTCCTCCCGACCGACGGCGGCCGCGTGATCATGGCGGCAAACGACGGCGAGATCTACGACCTGTCGGAGAAGCCGGCCGAGGTGCGGGCGCGGCTCGGCCTGGGCCGCAGCTTCCAGGACGGGCGCCTGTTCCCCGCACTCACGGTGCGGGAAACCATCGCCGTGGCGCTCGAGTGCAGCGTCGAGGTGAAGGACCCGATTGCCGCGGCCCTGTATCTGCCCGCCGTGATCGACTCCGAGGCCGCGGTCTACGAACGCGTCGAAGAGCTGATCGACTTCATGAACCTCGGCGCATTCCGCGACAAGTTCACGAGCGAGCTCTCGACCGGGAGTCGGCGGATCGTCGATCTCGCGTGCGTACTCGCGCATCACCCGACGGTCCTCCTGCTCGACGAACCCTCGAGCGGAATCGCCCAACGGGAGGCCGAGGCACTCGGCCCGTTGATCCACAAGATCCGAGACGAGCTGGGAGCCAGCGTGTTGGTCATCGAACACGACCTGCCGCTCCTCACCTCCGTATCGGATCGAATGATCGCCATGGACCTGGGCCGCGTCATCGCCCAAGGAACGCCAGACGAAGTCGTGCACGACCCGCAGGTCGTGGCGTCGTATCTCGGAGAAGATCAAGCCGCGATCGCCCGTTCGGGCGATCGGAACTGAGGGGGAAACCATGGAACCGACCCAGAAGAAGGCCGGAGGCGGCAATCGACCGAGCGCCGCCAAACGGTACGGACCGATCGCCGCGATCATCGCGATCATCGTCGTGGTCGCGATCATCGTGGTCGCGACGGGCGGGAGCGACGACAAGAAGGCGACGACACCGACCAACGGTGGCTCGGCGTCGGCCACCGACGGGAAGGCCACCTGGCCGCTCTTCGACAAGAGCGACACCAAGACCGACTGGGGTCCGAACTGCGATACCGACCTGGGCAAGATCGAGATCCCGTGGGTCCGCGCGGTGCCGTGCGCCAAGCAACTGGAGGGCGACAACGGTGGCGCGACGACGACCGGGGTCACCGGCGACGCGATCAAAATCGTCGTCTACCAGGGTGACCCGGCGAAGAATCCATTGCAGGCAGCCACGGTGTCGAACACCGGCGCAGATGTGAGCCCGGCGAGCGCTCGGCTCACCTACGACGGGTACTTCAAGATGTTCGAGAAGTACTACAACACGTACGGACGCAAGCTCGACATCGTCTACTTCCCCGGTACCGGCGGGCCGGCCGACGAAGTGACCGCCCGAGCCGATGCCAACGCCATCGCCGACATGAAGCCCTTCGCGGTGCTGAGCGGCCCGACGCAGACGCCGGTCTGGACCGAGACCATTGCGTCCCGCGATGTCCTGTGCCTCGGAAACTGTTCGCTGGCCGTGCCGAACCAGACCGTCGTCGACAACGCCCCGTACCTCATGGGGACCGGTCCGACTCCTGAGCAGGCCGGGCTCATGACCTCCAAACTGGTCACGAACCTCCTGAAGGGCAAGAACGCCGTCTACGGCGGCGACGCCGTGAAGAACAAGAAGCGGGTCTTCGGCGTCACGCACTACGACACCGTCGACGGTCAGCAACGGGCCGCGTACGGCGTCCTCAAGGACTCGCTCTCCAAGGGTGGGGTGAAGATCGCCGCCGACCTGCCGTTCCAGCTCGACTTGGCCCGCGGGCAGGAAAACGCTCGGACGATGATCGCGAAGCTCAAGGCGGCGAAGGTCACCACGGTGATCTATACCGGTGACCCGTTGACCCCGGCGTACCTGACCAAGGAAGCCACGGCCCAGAACTACTTCCCCGAATGGGTCATCGGCTCCAACGTCCTCGTCGACATCGCGGTCTTCGGCCGCACGTACGACCAGGAACAGTGGCAGCACGCGTTCGGGCTCGCACTCAACGGCGCCCGCGTCAACCAGGACGTCAACCCCGGGTATTCGCTGTACCAGTGGTTCAACGGCGAGCCACCCCCCGACAACACCTACGGCGTGATCCTCACCGACATCTGGCAGCTTGTGTCGGGCATCCACGAAGCCGGCCCGAACCTGACGCCGGAGACTTACAAGGCGGCAGTCTTCAACGCACCGATCAACGGCGGATCTCCTCTGGCCCCCCAGACGTCGCGCGGGATGCACGGCTTCTGGCCGGGCGTCGATTGGGGCGGCTCGGACGACACCGGCCTGCTCTGGTGGAACCCGAAGGCCCGGGGCGAAAACGAAATCGGAAACGTGGGCGACGGCCTCTACGAGTTCACGGCAAATGGCAAGCGCTGGACGCTGGCCGACATGCCGACGACCGACCCCGGTCTGTTCAAGGCGTCCGGCTCGGTCACGATCTTCACCGAAGCCCCCAAGGCCGACCAGACGCCGGACTACCCGTCACCGGCCAAGAAGTAGCGCACTGAGGTCCCGGTGCCGTGGCGCGGCACCGGGACCTCGCGCCACTACCCTGCCGAACTGTGGAACCCACGGCCCGCAGTCCGAAATCTCACCGGTCGCCGCTCCGGCGGTACCTCCCCTTCATCGCCGGTATCACCGTCCTCGCCCTCGTCATCGCCGGCATCAGCCTGAGTCGGAAGAGCGACGCGACCAAGCCGAAGGCGCGGCCGGCCGTGGCCTCGACGGGTCCGGGCCCGGTGACTCTGAGCGATGCCAACCGCACGAGCATCGACTGGGGACCGAACTGCGACACCAAGCGAGGCAGCGTCGCGATCCCGTTGAGCTACGCACCGCCGTGTGTGAAGCCGTTCCGCGGCGACAACGGCGGCGCCACCGCCCCGGGCGTCACCGCCGACTCGATCACGATCGCGCTCTACCAGGCCCAACCCGACATCCTCCAGGAAGCCGCACTCAATCGCAGCGGCTCGGACGAGTCCCTCGCCACCGAAGCCCAGACGGTCCAGGCGTACATCGACTTCTTCCAGGCGCACTACGAAACCTACGGCCGGAAGGTCAACCTGGTGATCGTCAAGGGCAGCGGTTCCCCCGACGACGATGCGTCGGCCCGAGCCGACGCCATCAAGGTCGCGACCGAGGTCAAGGCATTCGCATCCTTCGGCGGCCCGGGTCAGACCGAGGCCTACGCCCAGGAACTCGCGGCCCGCGGGGTGCTCTGTCTCGGTGACTGCATGCTCGCGTCCTCGCAGAAGTTCGTCGATCAGCGGCAACCGAACATCTGGTTGACGCTGCCCGCAGTCGACCAGTCGGCCATCCACTGGGCCAAGTTCGTCAACGGCCTGAGTGGCCAACGCGCCGCGTATGCCGGTGACACGGCGATGACCAAGAAGCAACGAGTCTTCGGACTCGTTCGCTTCGACGAATCGTTCGCCGGATTCCAGGAGGCGGGCACCCAGTTCCTCGCTCGCCTCCGGGCCGACGGCGTGAAGGTCGCGGTCGACGCGCCGTACGAACTCGATCTCACGCGCGCGCAGGAGAATGCGCGCAACACGATCGCGAAGCTCAAGTCGCACGGCGTCACGACGGTGATGTTCGCGGGGGATCCGTTGACGCCCTCGACCCTGACCACGGAGGCGACCGCGCAGAAATACTTCCCGGAGTGGATCGTGCTGGGCGCGGCCTACAGCGACACTTCCCTGTTCGGCCGCACCTACGACCCCGCGCAATGGAAGCACGCGTTCGGCGTGACCTCCCTCTATGTCCCCACGCCTCAGAAGTTGGACCAGTACTCCGAGATCCTCCGATGGGAAACCGGGAAGCCCCCCGAGGCCAAGACCTACAAGTTGCTCGTCCAGGCACCGCTGATCTTCTTCACCGCACTCCATCTCGCCGGGCCTCGGCTCACCCCGGAGAGTTTCAAGGCCGGGTTGTTCCACTTCCCGTCGGCCCCCACCGATCCGAGTCAGATTCATTTCTCGTGGGGGAACCACGACATCTGGCCGACGACCGACTACTTCGGTGGCGACGACGCCACGGTGATTTGGTGGGACCCGAACGCCACGGGCATCGACGAGGTCGGCAACGAAGGCCGGGGCATGTGGCAGTTCGCCAATGGCGGTCGGCGCTATCTCCCCACGCAGTGGCCGGCCACGGCGCCCAAACTCTTCGTGGCCGCCAACTCGGTCACCCGCTTCGACCGGTTCCCCTCCGGGAGCGGACCGCCGACCTACCCGTCCCCCGCGGCGCGTTGATCCGAGGCCCGCGTCCGGAGATCGTTGACCCACGCCTCCCGGTCGACGTCGTAATGGCGCACGACCTGGGCCGGACTTCCCACCGCGACGGAAAAGCTGGGGAGGTCACCGGTCACGACCGAACCGGCACCCACCGCGACGTGCTCGCCGATCGTCGCGCCCGGCAACACGATCGAACCGTGTCCGAGCCACGAGCCCGCGCCCACCACCACCGATTTGGCCGGTGCGAACTGCTCACCGATCGTCAGGGTGACGTCCTCGTATCCGTGGTTGGCGTCGGTGATGTACACGTTGTGGCCGGTGAACACGCCGTGGCCGATCGTGATCGACTGATGGCCGACCACGCCGCTTCCCCGCCCGATCAGCACCCCATCGCCGATCGTGATCACCGGATTCATGGCCGGGACGTGACCGGGCATGACCCCCGCGGCGAGCGAGCAGTACGGACCGACGATCACATCGCGACCGATCCGGATGTAGGGCTCCCCGTAGAGCGCGACCGTCGGAAACAGGATCCCGCTGCCCGCGCCGAAGGCCCCGAAACGTTGGGCTCGACGGCTGCGAGGTCCGATCGACGCCTGTTTGGAGTACCACCGGAAGGCTGCTTCGAACAGTTCGTCGCGACCGCGCACCGGAGGAATGTAGCGGGCCGCCGACGCGCCCTACGCTCCGGCCATGCGAATCGGCTTGTTGTTCGACTTTCCCCAGGGTGACCACGGCGCCGGCCTGGAACGAGCGTTGCGCCATGGACTCGAAGCCACCGGCGTCGATCCGACCGGCGTCGAGTTCCTCCATGACGAGACCCTCGGCCACCCCGCCGGACCGGTGGAGGATGTGATCGCCGGATTCGATCGCCTTGCCGCGGCAGGGGTCGACCTCGTCATCGGTCCGTCGATCTCGGACAACTGCGTCGCCGTCCGCGACGCCGCCGACGGCCACGAGCTTCCTGCGATCAACTACTCCGGCGGTGAGCGCACTCGCTCGGATTGGATGTTCCAGTATCAGGTCGGTTCCCTGGAAGAGGAGCCTCCACTCCTGGTGGCCCGGATGCGAGAACGATCGTTGCGATCCTGCGTCATCGTGCACGACGCGTCGGTGGTCGGCGATCGCTACCGGGAGGTCTTCGGGTGGTCGGCGCGCGACGTCGGGATCGACGTCCTCGACGCGACCGCCATCGATCCCCTGTCGACCGACGTCGGCGCGGTGGTGGCGAAGTTGCGAACCCACCATCCCGACGTCGTGTTGTATCTCGGATTGGGTGCGTCGTCCCACGCCGTGGCGACCGCCATCAACGACCAGGAGTGGGCCGTACCGGTACTCGCCAACTCCGCGCTGATGTTCGGCTACGTCCGGCCCGATTGGCACGAGGCCTGGGCCGGTTGGGAGTACATCGACACGATCGCCGACGACAACATCGCCCGGCGCGCCTTCCAGTCGCTCGATCCCCGCTCGGCGGCGAGCCCGGTCGGGTGTTGCGCCTACGACCTCGGACGGATGGTCGGTCTCGCGATGGGCCGCGCCGAGCGACTCGATCGGCCGGGCCTCCGCGAGGGACTCGAACGGGTCAAGCAGATCCCCGCCGCGTCCGGATACGAGGGCACCTTGATGGGCTTCGGTGTGCGGGACCGGGGCGCGTTGAAGGGGCAGTTCCTGGTGCTTCGCGAGTGGCGCGACGGCACCACGGTCCAAGTCGAGCGCTGAACGTTCTCAGGCACTCTTGCTGCGCGCCCGCTTCTTCTTGGCCGGCTCCGCATCCGAGTCCGATTCCTCGGAGCCGGCATCCGCATCGGATCCCGCACGCGCCAGACTGGCTTCGAGCGCCGCCATCAGATCGAGCACCTTTGCCGGCGCCTCGGGCTGCGGTTGGGCCACGATCTCCTCGCCGGCGGCCTTCTGGTCGATCAAGGCGAGGAGTTGCTCGCGGTACTCGTCGTGGTATTTGTTCATGTCGAAATCGGCCGCAAGCGTTTCGACGAGCTGGTGCGCCATCGAGACCTCCCGATCGGTGAACTCGATGTCGCCCTCGGGCAGGCCCAGGGATGCCGGATCGACGATCTCGTCGGCGTAGCGCATGGTGGCGACACACAGCATGCCGTTCATCGGCCGGATCGCCACGAGACGCTCCTTCGCCCGCAACACGACCCGACCGATCGCCACCTTGCCGAGATCGGTCATCGCATCGACGAGCAAGCGGTACGGCTTCGACGCCTTCTCGTCGACCATGACGTAGTAGGGCGAGTCGAAGTAGATCGGGTCGATGTCGGCGAGATCGACGAAGTCTTCGATGTCGATGGTGTGGCTCGCCTTCGGTGCCAGCGCGTCGAGTTCGTCCTTCTCGACGATGACGTAGCGCCCCTTCTCGATCTCGTAGCCCTTCACGATCTTGTCGTTCGTGATCTCCTCGCCGCTCTGCTCCGACACCCGGCGGTACCGAATCCGCGACCCGGTACCCGCCTCGAGCTGGTTGAACGAGACGTCGCGCGACTTCGTGGCCGGCGTGAGCTTCACCGGCACGGTGACGAGTCCAAAGCTGATGGTTCCGGTCCACACGGTCGTGGGCACGACACACCTCCGGTCGAGAGCGACCCACTAGGTTCGCACAATGGCCGAGGTCGCCGTGCAGATCGAGGGACGCACCCTGAACCTGTCGAACCTGGACAAGGTGCTCTACCCCGACACCGGGTTCACGAAGGCCCAGGTCGTCGATTACTACGCCCGTATCGCACCCACCTTGCTCCCCCACCTGGTCGGGCGCCCACTCACCCTCGTGCGGTACCCGGACGGCGTGGCGGGAAAGTCGTTCTTCGAGAAGCGACGCCCACCGTCGGCCCCCGACTGGGTCGAGGTCGGGGGCGAACTCGGGTCCGTCCTGTGTGAGGAGCCCGCGACCCTGGTCTGGCTGGCCAACCTCGCGGCCCTCGAACTGCACACGCATCAGCACACCGTCGCCGCTCCGGACCTGCCCACTGCGGTCGTGCTCGACCTCGACCCCGGGCCTCCCGCGACCGTCGTCGATTGCGCCCGGGTCGCGCTCGAGCTGCGATCCCTCCTCGACCGGCTCGGCCTCACGTCCGTCGTCAAGACGAGCGGATCGAAGGGATTGCACGTTTCGGTCCCGATCGCGACCGGTACAGCAACCGACGACGACACGAAGGGGTTCGCACTCGCGCTCGGGCGCATCCTCGCCGAGTCAGCACCGAAGCGCGTGACCGTCACGATGGCGAAGGAGCAGCGTGGCGGCAAGGTGTTCGTCGATTGGAGCCAGAACGATCGGCACAAGACCACCGTCGCGCCGTACTCGCTGCGGGCTCGACCCCGACCAACCGTGTCCACTCCGGTCACCTGGGACGAAGTCGCTCGGGCCATCGACGAGTCCGATCCTCGGAGCTTGACCTTCGAGACCGATGCGGTCCTCGAACGGGTCGCCCAGTTCGGCGACCTCTACGCCGCCAATCTCGCGTCCGGTCAGACGCTTCCCGCGCTCGCGTAGCGTGGCGTCATGGAACTCGACGGTGCCATCGCAATCGTGACCGGTGCGAGTCGGGGC
>JAENVU010000033.1 GCA_016650415.1 Acidimicrobiia bacterium | reverse complement strand
GGTGCGAGGTGACGTGCCGGCGTAGTTCTTGCGAGACTTCGGGTTGGCGTAACGGTCGGGGTCGTCCCCGAACTCGCCGAGCGCCCGGGCGCCGAGGATGACACCGAGTCCTGGCAGGGAGCGGTAGATGTCGGCGTCCGGGTGCTGTTCAAAATGGTCGGTGAGGGACTGCTCGAGCCGGGTGATCTGGCGGTTGAGTTCGGCGATGATCCCGACCGCGGCGGTGGTGGTCGCCGCGAACGCGTCGACGATCGGTGCGGGTGCGCTGAGCTGCTCGGCACGCAGCGCAGTTTGGATCTCCTGGGCGCGGCGGTCGATGTTGCGTTGCCGACCCCCGCGTTTGAGCGCGGCGCTGATCTGGCCGATCGATAGGCGTGCTCCGGCGGCCGGCGCGGGCGCTTTGGCGAGCACGGCCAGGCAGTCGTTGTGGGCCAGGTCATCGAACGCGACGAGCGCGGCCGGGTAGTACTCCCGCAACGCGCTGCGGAGCGCGTTGGTCTGACGGTTCCGGGACCAGATCAGGTTCTGATGGCCGCGGGCGAGGACCTTGATCGCGCCGGCGTTGTGGCTATCACCGGCGATCTGTCGATGGTTGTGCCGGTCGGTGCGGACCAGATCCGCCAACACCTTGGCATCGCCCGCGTCGGACTTCGCTCCCGCGACGCTGTGGCGGTCGCGATAACGCGCGACCGCGAGCGGGTTGATCGCGTATAGCTGATAGCCCGCCGCGATCAATGCCTGCACCCACAAGCCGCGATCGGTCTCGATCCCGATCACAACCTCCTCGGGTTCGTCAGCATGATCCGCGACGAGCTCATGGAACGCGCGGATCCCTCCGAGTCCCTCCGGCAGTCGCCGTCGCGCGATCTGCATACCTGCTTCATCCATCAAATGGACGTCGTGATGATCTTCTGCCCAGTCGTCGCCGACGAACAGCATCGTGCTGATCTCCCTCCTCATGTTGGCGTGCGAGCCGAAGGACCACCAGCCGCGACCTAATGAATCAGTGCTCAATGGCACGACACCCCATCAGCGCTTTGCGCAGTCCTCACCAACCAGCCGGGGCACGATCTAACCCTAGGAATCAACGCTCCAGGAGACAGCAGTGCTCACCGGCCGGCGGCTCGGAACCATCCTCACCCGTTCAACGAATGCGGTGGTCGATCCCCATTAGGAGCGCGCGTAGGCGAGCCGCACGCCGAGCTCGCTCGTCGAGACGAGTGGCATCGTTGCCAGCTCCTCGCGTGTGCACCACGCAGCTTGGTCGGTCGATCCGTCGGCCTCGTGCGCGAGCTCACCGCCCACGATCGTGGTCCGGTAGATGATGCGGATGGCGTGGTAGTCGAACTCGTCTCCGCCATTGCGTGCGGCGCGGTGCACGGAGTCGACGGCGAGGAGCTCTGCGGTCTGCCCGACCAGTCCCGTCTCCTCGCGGAGCTCTCGCAACGCCGCGGCCTCGGGATGCTCGCCGAACTCCACGCCGCCACCCGGCAACGTCCACGATCCCGGCGCCTCGGTTCTCTCCGAGAGCCGGACGACGAGCAGACGATCGTCGGAGCCGAGGCAGAGGTTGTACGCGGCGACTCGCTGGATGCGGGCGAGCTCGCTCACTCGCCGGTGAACTTCGCGTCGCGCTTGTCGCGGAACGCGGCCATGCCCTCGACGAGATCGGGCGACGAAGTGGCGAGGGCTTGGAAATGCGCCTCCAGCTCGAGCGAGCTCGGCAGATCGGATTCGAACGACGTGTTGAGCAATCGCTTCGAGAGTCCGAGGGAACGGGTCGGGCCCGCGGCGAGCTTGTGTGCGACCGCAACCGCCTCGGCGAGCAATGCGTCGGCGTCGTCGACGCACCGGTACGCGAGGCCGAGGTCGACGGCCTCCGCGCCGGTGGCGCCCTCGCCGAGCAGCAGCATCGCTTTGGCGCGGGCCAGACCGACGAGGCGGGGAAGCAGGTACGCGCCGCCCGCGTCGGCAACGAGTCCCCATTTTGCGAACGACCAGATGAAGCGCGTGCGGGGATGCACGAACACGAAATCGCATGCGAGCGCGAGATGGGCGCCGGGCCCGACGGCCGCTCCGTTCACGGCCGCGATGGTCGGCTTGTCGAGCTCCCAGAGCTCGCGGATGAAGGTCTGCACGCCGGCGCGCAGGGCCTCCGACGTCGTTCGCGGGTTGAATCCGGGTTCGGCGGCTTGCGAAACCGTCGAGGCGGAGAGATCCATGCCCGCGCAGAACGCGTCGCCCTCTCCGGTGATGAGCACTGCGCGCACGAGCGGGTCGACGCGGAACGCTCGGATCGCGTCGATGATGCCGTCGCGCATCCCGATCGTCAGCGCGTTCTTCGCCTCCGGACGATCGAGCACGATCCGGCCCACGCCGTCGGTGTCGCGCTCGACGCGGAGGTCGGTCTGGGTCATGACGTGTCCGTTCGGTTCGTCAGGATGTTGACCACGGCGACGCCCGAGCCCCGCCCGCCCGCATTGTGTTGCAAGGCGTAACCGTTTCGGGTCTCGACCTGACGCTCGCCGGCCTCCCCGCGCAATTGCCACCAACACTCGGTGATCTGCGCGACGCCGGTCGCACCGATCGGGTGCCCCTTCGCGAGCAGACCACCGCTGGTGTTCACCGGGATGCGTCCGGTCAGCGACGTATCGCCCTCGAGACTCGCCCGCCCGCCGTCTCCCTTGTCGAAGAAGCCGAGGTCTTCGATGTCGAG
>JAENVU010000032.1 GCA_016650415.1 Acidimicrobiia bacterium | reverse complement strand
GGGTACTCCGACGGGGACGGTCACGTTCGCCGACGGCGGTGTTGTGATGGGCACGGGCACGCTGACCGGCGGTCAGGCCTCGCTGACGACGTCGGCCCTGAGTGTCGGCACCCACACCGTCACCGCCGCCTACGCCGCGTCCGGCAACTTCGCCGCGAGCACCAGCTCCGCGCTCGGCCAGGTCGTCACCCCGGCAGGTGCGACGCTGTTCGTCGATCGCGCCAACTCGAGCTGCACCGACTTCGGAACCGGGACCGCCGCAGCGCCCTTCTGCACGATCAACGCCGCCGCGCAGAAGGCCACCGCCGGGAAGACCGTCAGCGTGGCCGCCGGCACGTACCCCGAGCAGGTCACGGTCGCGAGCTCCGGGACTTCGACCGCGCCGATCGTGTTCACCGCAGCGTCCGGCGCGACCGTGACCGTGACCGGAGGGGGTAACGGCTTCTCGGTAGTGGGGCGGAGCTGGGTCACGATTCATGGGTTCACGGTGACCGCGACGACGAGCCGCGGGATCTCGGTGACGAGCTCATCGAATATCACGATCGACGGGAACCACGTGACCAGGGTCGGCCAGCCGGCGAGCGGGCTCACCGCCTTCGGGATTCACCTCAACGCGACGACGCAGTCGCGCGTCACGAACAACACGACGGACCACAACTCCGACGCCGGCGTGCACGTGGTCACGAACTCGAATGCCAACGTCATCGCCGGCAACGTGTCGTTCGCGAACGCTCGGGGCTATATCCGCGCGGCAGCCGGCATCGACGTGCGCGACAGCACCGGCAACCAGGTGTTCTCCAACACGGTGCACGACAACGAGGACTCCGGTATCAACGCCTGGACGGGGTCCACCAACGGGAGCAACGTCTTCTACGACAACCTGTCGTATGCGAACGGCGACCATGGCATCGACGTGCACAACGCCGTCGACGCCCGTGTCATCTCGAACACCGTCGATGGGAACTACGACTCCGGCATCGAGATGACCACCTCGACCGGGAGCATCCTTGCGAACAACATCAGCATCGACAACGGCATCAACAGCGCCCGCACCTTCGGCAACATCCGCGTCGACTCGGCCTCGGCGCCCACCACCACGGTGAACGACGACCTGATCTTCCTGCGCGTGACGGGTGTCATGGTCGACTGGAACGGGGTCAAGTACTCGTCCCTGGCTGCATTCCGGACCGCGACCGGACAGGAGTCGCGTGGCATCGAGGGTGACCCACGGTTCGCGTCGGTCACCGGGGCAAACTTCCATCTCCTTGCTGGCTCGCCTGCCATCGATGCAGCGAACAGCGGTGCACCCAACGAGCCGACGGTCGACTTCGACGGCGCGGGCCGCTACGACGATCCCGCGACCACCAATGTCGGCATTGGGCCGATCGCGTACGCCGACCGGGGCGCGTTCGAATACCGACCGTGAACTCGTGCCGCGGTGCAGCCGAATTTGCGATCTCTTTGCGCATTCGGTCAGAGGGGTGGTCGACGAAGCGCTTGCCGACGCCTTGTCGATGCGATGTCAACGGGTTGGACCGTCGGGTCCGAAGTTGGCGGCCGGGCCGTGCCCGCTCTGTCCAGCTCCGTCCAGGGTTGACCTGCGGAAACGTGGACAGGACGGCGACCGCCCCGGACGTGCCGGGACTCGGGACGTGGACTTACGGATCAGCACCCACGTGGCTCCCCTGACACCGGCGGGGGCCGCAACGTAGCCCGCGCGCTCCGCCCACGCCCTGGTCCCGCAAGGTACTTCGTACCGTCACGAACCGACAGCCACGCGATTGGTCTGCTCGGGATGCGGCAGTGGTGCATTTCTGGTGGCTCGGGAAGGACTTCGGGCCCTAGTCGATTGCGCTACCGGATCCGATACTCTTCAGATACTGAGGGAAGGCGTGTGCAGGCGTTTGAACGCGTCGTCCCTCGCTGTTGGTAGGCGCGGAACTGGACATACGTCCCCGTTCCACGGATTCGATGAGCGTCGTACGATCGGGTCCGCATTCGGGCGACGAGTACCGATCGGAAAGAGTCAGGCGTGCGGCGGATGAGAACAATGACGTGGCGTTGCCACGCATGCGGTGGCGAGGTGGCCCTTGCGCGCGGTCGGCACCCGGTCGTCATACGCGTGACCGAGCCGGGCAACTGGCAGACGCGCGTGGCGACGGTGAACGGCGCGGTCGTGCACCAATGTCGGATCGACTCCCGCATTCTCGACGGACAACTCGTCCTCGCGCTCGGATAACACGCCACACCGACGTGCGACGTCGGGAACCCCTGCGGAGCACGCGGGCCGCGCAGAGCCGGTGGC
>JAENVU010000031.1 GCA_016650415.1 Acidimicrobiia bacterium | reverse complement strand
GTCGCCGCGTACACGAGTTCAGCGCACCGCCGGCGTGCACTCCCCAAGTGGATCGACTACTACAACCAGCAACGACCCCACAGCGCCCTCAGCCACCGGACCCCGGCCAGCCGCCTCACCGCAGCCTGACCAACGCGCCTGCGATCTACACCTAGAGGTCGCGATTCCGGCGCTGGAAACGGGTGGTCGGGCAGACTACGGGCCTTCACGACCGGGGGGACCGAATGTCCGAGTGGAATTTTGCAACTTGTTGGGAAGCGCTGGCCGACGCCCAGCCCGAGCGCCTGGCGCTCGCGCAGGGTGACCGGCACCGCACCTGGAGTGAGTGGGACGAGCGCAGCGCCCGCCTCGCCGCCGCCTTCACCGACCTCGGGCTCGAGCCCGGCGGCAAGGTGGCCAGCTACCTCTACAACTCCATCGAATACATGGAGGGCGTGTACGCCACCTGGAAGTGCCGCAGCGCGCCGGTGAACGTCAACTACCGCTACCTCGAAGGCGAGTTGCGGTATCTGCTCGAGAACTCCGACACCGACATCCTGCTGTTCCACGGGGTGCTCGGCGATCAGGTCGCCAAGGTCTGGCGCGAGGTCCCGACCCTGAAGGCGATCGTCCAGGTCGACGACGGGCACCCGCTCGTCGACGGCGCCCACCGCTACGAAGACTTGATGGGCCACTACGAACCTGCCGCCCGCGTCGAGAAGGGTGGCGACGACCTCTACATCCTCTACACCGGCGGAACCACCGGCATGCCGAAGGGCGTGATGTGGCGGAACGAGGATCTCTTCAACACCCTCGTGCCCTCGGTGTGGGGACTCCTCGGCCAGAGCGCGGTCGACAGCCCCGCGGAGACGCCGGCGGTCGCGGCCGCCATCGCCGAGCAGGGCCGCACCCCGGTTCACCTCCCGGCGTCGCCCCTCATGCACGGCACCGGGTTCATGTCGTCGCTCCAGGCCCTGACGAGTGGCGGTGCGATCGTCACGCTCGAGTCGCACAGCTTCGACGCGCACGAGCTGTGGCAAGCGGTCGAGCGCGAACAGGTGACCCAGATGGCGATCGTCGGCGATGCGTTCGGCAAGCCGATGCTGCGCGCCCTCGAAGAGGCCGAGCTCGACAACGCGCCGTACGACCTCAGCTCGCTCGGGCTGATGATCTCCTCCGGCGTGATGTGGACCGCGGAGATCAAAGAAGCGTTGATGTCACGCGGGGCGTTCCTCTGCCTCGACTCCTTGGGGTCGAGCGAGGGGGTGGGCTTCGCGTCCCAGATCAGTGCGCCGGGCTCGGCGGCCACGACGGCCAAGTTCCAGATCGGCGAGTTCGCGAAGGTGTTGACCGAGGCGGGTGTGCCGGTCGAGCCGGGTTCGGGCGAGCGGGGTCTGCTCGCCCTCGGTGGGCCGATCCCGCTCGGCTACTACAAGGACCCGGAGAAGACGGCGGCGACGTTCCGCGAGTTCGACGGCAAGCGGTACTCGATCCCCGGCGACTGGGCGACGGTCGCGGCCGACGGCACGATCGAGTTACTCGGGCGGGGCAGCGTGTCGATCAACTCGGGCGGCGAGAAGATCTTCCCCGAGGAGGTGGAGGAGGCGGTGAAGCTGCACCCCGCGGTGGCCGACGCGATCGTGGTGGGGGTCCCCGACGAGAAGTTCGGCGAGGCGATCGCCGCAGTGGTCTCCCTCCGTCCCGGAGAGTCTGCGACGCCCGACGAGATCATCGAGGCGGTGCGGGCGAACTTGTCCCGGTTCAAGGCCCCACGTCACGTCGTCCTGGTCGACGAGGTGACGCGGGGCCCGAACGGGAAGGCCGACTACGCGTGGGCCAAAGCCCTCGCGGTGAAGTCGGTCAGCTGATCCCTACGGCTGACACTTGCTCTCGTCCTTGAGCGTGCCCGTGCCACCGCGGCTCAAGTCTCCATTGGCATTGACCGTCCAGTACACCGGCGCTCGCTTCAGAAAATCGGGTACCAAGGCACCCGTCGACAAGGCGGGAAGGCCACCGTCCTGCTGGGCGGACTTGTACGCCTGGGCCGCGGCCTCGACCGTGCTGCGCTCGGTGAGACATGCCTTCACCTTGGCGTCGGCCTCGGTCCCACCGACGGCGAAGACGACGACCGCGGCGAGGATTCCGAGAATCACGATCACGACGAGCAGCTCGACGAGGGTGAAGCCCTTCTCGAGCAGGTTCTTGTCGGCGGTACGAGAACGAATGTGCTTCAGCACGAGTATCAGATCCTTGTTTTCCCCAGCTCCGGGATTCCGGAGCGCTCCCAACCCTCCGGCGTGTGCCGGACGAGAACGGCGAACCTATAGGGATCTCCCCAAGGTTGGGTAGGCCGGATGCCCTGATCCGCCGGAATTGGGCCGGTCGACCCATCGTCGGTTGCGACCCCCGGCCCACGCCGCACCGAGCCACCGATCGCGACGAGAATGGGCCCATGACCTCCACCCCGGTCGACATCAGCCGCATCGAGCAGTACCTCGCGGTCCTTGCCCTCCACAACGCGACCGACCTCCATCTCACCGTCGGCGCGCCCCCGCTGCTGCGGATCGACGGCAAGCTCACACCCATCGACGAGCCGGCCCTCACCGCGGCCGATGCCGATGCCCTCATCTTCAGCCTGCTCGACGACGATCTCACCCAGCGCTTCGCCCGGGAGAAGGAGATCGACTTCTCGTTCTCCTGGCGGGAGGAGATCCGATTCCGCGCCAACGTGTTCCGCCAGCAGGGGACCGTCGCCCTCGCGCTCCGGGCGATCCCCTTCGAGATCCCGACGTTCGACGAGCTCGGCCTGCCCCCGATCCTCGAGTACTTCGCCGGGCTGCCGCAGGGTCTGATCCTGGTGACCGGCCCGACCGGGTCGGGCAAGTCGACCACGCAAGCCTCGGTCATCGACTTCATCAACCACACGCGCGAGTGCCACATCCTCACCATCGAGGATCCGATCGAATACGTGCACCACCACCACCGCGCCGCGGTGAACCAACGCGAGGTGGGTACCGACACCGATTCGTTCGAGCGCGCCCTCCGCAGCGCGCTCCGCGAGGACCCCGACGTCATGCTCGTGGGTGAGATGCGCGACGCCGAGACCATGCAGTTCGCGCTCACGCTCGCCGAGACCGGCCACCTGGTGTTCGCCACGCTGCACACCAACGATGCCGCCA
The DNA here is from genome assembly GCA_016650415.1 of Acidimicrobiia bacterium. GTDB lineage: Bacteria > Actinomycetota > Acidimicrobiia > IMCC26256 > JAENVU01 > JAENVU01. The sequence goes on along the minus strand of JAENVU010000031.1, from coordinate 13,445 downwards.
CCGCACTCGATCGCATCGTCGACGTCTTCTCCGCCGACCGGCAGGCCCAGATCCGGGTGCAACTCGCGGCCGCGCTCGCCGGAGTGGTGAGCCAGCGGCTGATCCCACGCATCGGTGGCGGCATGATCGCCGCGTTCGAGGTCATCGTCGCCACCAACCCGGTGCGCAACCTGATCCGGGACGGCAAAACCCATCAACTGCGCAACGTGGTCTCCACCAACATGCGCGACGGTATGCAGACGATGGAGGCTTCGATGAACGCCCTCATCGAAGCGGGCATCGTGACCCACGACGACGCCACCGACCGCAGCCTGCATCCGCGGGAACTCAAGCCGCCGTCGTGGGATTCGGCCACCGCGAGCTGAGGACCGGGGAGTCTCAGCCCTTCAGCGTGTTGCTGCCCTGGAAGATCCCGTACATGGCCGAGACCAGGGCCACCGCCACGAACCCCACGATCACGCCCATGATCACGATCACGGCCGGCTCGGCCAGTGACGTGAGCCGGGCCAGTTTGTAGTCGAGTTCCTTGGCGAAGTAGTCGGCCGCGGATTCGAGCTGATGGTCCAGCGTGCCCGTCTCCTCGCCGACACGCATCATCTGGGTGACGGCCGGAGGAAACAATCCGGTCGCGGCGATCGGCCGGGCCATGCCCTCCCCTTCGAGCATGCCGTCACGGACGTCGGCCATCGCTTCCGCGTACACCCGGTTGTTGGCACCGTCGATCGCCGCTTGCATCGCCTCCGGCAACGACACCCCGGCCTGCATCATCGCGGCGATGATCCGGCAGAACCGTTCGATCACGGTGTACTGCGCGACCACACCGATGACCGGCAGGCGCAGGATCATCCGGTCGCGCGCGAGCTGCCCACCGTCGGTGCGATTCACCTGGACCGCGATCAGGATCAGCACCAGCAATCCGAGCCCGAGGGCCCACCACCAATCCTCGAAGAAGCGGGCGACGTCGAGCAGCACCTTGGTGATGGTCGGGAGTTCGGCGTCGAACCCCTTGAAGAAGTCGATGAACTTGGGCAGCACGTACGAGACCAGGATGACGACCGTGACGATCGACATCACGAAGATCACGAGGGGATACGTCAGCGCCGAGCGGATCTTCTGCCGGGCTTCCATGTCGCGCTCGATGTAGAGCGAGAGTTGGTCGAGCACAGTGTCGAGCCGGCCGGTGATCTCGGCCGAGCGCAGGATCCCCAAGTAGTAGGGCGGGAACACGTCGCTGTGGCGGGCGAGCGCCTCGGAGAAGGGCACGCCGACCTGGATCAGCTCCTCGGTCTCGGTGAGGATCTCGATCATCCGGGGGTTCGATGCCGCCTCGCGCACGGTCTCCAATGCTTCGACCAGCGGTATCCCGGCGCGCACGAACGCCGCGACCTGGCGGGAGAAGTGCATCACCTCGGTGCGCGGCACCCGCCGCCTGGTGATCTCGATCTCGGTGAACTTGCGGCGCTGACGAATGCTCTTGACCTCGAGCTGCTGCGCCATGAGCTGGTTGCGGAGGCTGTCGGCACTAATGGCGTCGGCCTTGCCGCGGATCTTCTTCCCGTCGGGCGCGACCGAGACGTACTTGAAGTCAGGCATCGAGGGGTCCGCGCTCAGACCACGTACAACGTGCGGAGCACTTCGGCCAAGGTGGTGACATCGCGCTCGACGAGTTTCAGCGCCTGGGTCTGGAGCGGCACCATGCCCTCGGACACGGCCAGGTCCCGCAGCTCCTGATAGGTCGGCTCGTTCACCACGAGCTGCTTCATGTCGTCGCTCACCCGCAGGAGTTCGTACACACCGATCCGGCCCTGGTACCCGGTCTCGGCACAGAACACGCAGCCCTCCCCTTGGAAGAACTCCGACTTCTGGGCCATGCCGGCCTTGTCCCACATCGCGAGTTCGTCCGGCGTCGGCTGGTACGGAACCTTGCACTCGGGGCACAGGCGGCGGACGAGACGCTGGCCGACCACACCGAGCACCGACGAGCTGATCAAGAACGACTCGATGCCCATGTCGAGGAAACGATGGAGTGCGGCCACGGAGTCGGTGGCGTGGAGCGAGGAGAGCACGAGGTGACCGGTGAGCGCGGACTGCACCGCGATCCGGGCCGTCTCGACGTCGCGAATCTCCCCGACCAGGATCGCGTCCGGGTCCTGGCGGAGGATGGAGCGCAGACCACCAGCGAACGTGATGCCCGCCTGCTCGTTGATCTGGATCTGGTTGACCGTGGGGAAGACGTACTCGACGGGGTCTTCCACCGTCATGATATTGATCTCTTCGCGGTTGATCTGCGTCAGCGCCGCGTAGAGCGTGGTGGTCTTGCCCGATCCGGTGGGACCGGCGCAGATGACCATGCCGTAGGGCGAGCGGGTCATGCTCTCGAAGATCGTCAGCGTCTCGGCCGGCATCCCGAGGTCGGCGAGACCGAAGAGCGCGCGGCGCTTGTCGAGGATTCGCAGCACGCACTTCTCGCCGTTGACCGTTGAGGTCGTGGACACGCGTACGTCGAGGGGCACCCCGTCGACGTTGGCTTCGATCTGCCCGTCCTGGGGACGCCGCCGCTCGACGATGTTCATGTTGGCCATGACCTTGATCCGGCTGATGAGCGCGGGGCCCATTCCCGGCGGCAGGTTCAGCACCTCGTGGAGCGCGCCGTCGATCCGGTTCCGGATTCGTACCCGGTCGGGCATCGGTTCGATGTGGACGTCGGACGCACCCTCGCTCACGGCCTGCGACAGCAGGAGGTTCACGACCTGGACGACCGGCGCCTTCTCGTCGACCTGTGCGGTCGGGACGTTCTCCCCCGAGCCGGCCCGGCGCTGCTCCTCCCGGGCCTGGAAGACGCGGACTTGCTCATCGACGTTGGCGGTGGTCCGGTAGGCAACGTCGATCGCCCGCTGGATCTCGCCGACGCCGCCGACGAACAACTTGGCGGGTTGGCGCAGGATCTCGCGCAGCCGATCGGCGATGCTCGGATCGCTCGGGTCGCTGACCACGACGTCGTAGCCGAAGTCGGTACGACGCAACACGATCGCGCCCCAGGCGCGTGCGTTCGCCTCGGGCAACATGGCGACCGCGGCCGGGTCGGGAAAGTTGTGGCGCAGATCGATGACCTCGAGCCCGAACTGCTCGGCGAGGACCGCAGCAAGATCCCGTTCCGTGAGGACGCGCGTCGCAACCAGATACTCACCGAGGCGTTGCCCCGCCCCCGCCTGCGCGTCGAGCGCGGCGACCAGTTGCTCGGCCGTCAGCACGCCCCGCTGCACGAGGATCTCACCGAGCATGCGGGCGTGGCGGTTCTGTGCGGCGGCGACCGCCGCCTCGGCCTCGGGCCCCGCGGTCGCCGCCGCGGCCATGGCCGCGTTGATCCGGGCGTTGCGCGCGGCGACCTGCGCCTGGAGCGCCTCGATCGACATCGTGATCGTCGAATCGACGCCGTCGGAGTCGAGGAACTCGTCCTCGTCCACGGTCTCGTCCACGTCGGGCGCGTGTTCGACGGCGTCGACGTAGCGCTTCAGTTCTCCCGCGGCGTCTTTCCGGGACTTCAACAAGCCCACGGTCTTTCCCTCCACCCGGCCCGGCACCCGGTCAACTGACCGAACGTCACAAAATGCCCCCGTAGCGTAGGACCTCTGAGGCGTGCTTCGCCAGGCCGAACGACCCAGATACGACGAAGCGGCGCGAGATCGCGCCGCTTCGTCTCGAAACTGTCACCCTGGAGGGTGGCGAGTTACTTCTTCTTCTTGGCTCCCGCGCTCTTCTCGACCTTGGCGAGGATGTCCCGGCCCGCGAGGATCAGGAGATCTTCACCGTCGATCGTGATCTCGGTGCCGCCGTACTTCGAGTAGACGACGGTGTCGCCCACGGAGATGTCGAGCGGGACCAGTTCACCGGAGGACTCGGCCCGACGGCCCGGTCCGACCGCAAGGACTTCGCCCTGCTGCGGCTTCTCTTTCGCGGTGTCGGGGATGACCAACCCACTGACGGTGGTTTCCTCGGCCTCGGCGGTACGGACGACGATGCGATCCTCGAGCGGTACGAGCTTCATCGGTGGCCTCCTCGACCGGCCCTCGGGGGCCGGAGGTGTGTCGACATTCGGGGGTCCCGTCGTGGCGAAGGCCGCCCTGGGGACGGACCTGTTAGCACTCGGGGTATGGGACTGCTAAAGCAAGGTAGCACTCGGCCCTGCCGACTGCAAAATCGCCGCCCGGTGCGGCGCGGTCAACTCCGGCGGGATTCGGGCGACCGGCTGGGCAGGGGGAGCGACGGAATCGCCCCGTCGTCGAGGCCGGTCGGGCCGTCCGTGCGGAGGCGCCAGTGGGCGGTGGCCCCCACCATCGCGGCGTTGTCGGTGCACAACTCACGGGGCGGGATGAGCGCGGGGCGCCCCGTCTCGAGCGCCAGTGCCGCGACGCCGGCCCGCAGCGCCGAGTTGGCCGCCACCCCACCACCGATCACGAGGGTGCGAGCCCCGATCGCGGTGGCGGCCGCATCCAGCTTCGAGACCAACACGTCGACCGCGGCGGCCTGGAACGAGGCGGCGACATCGGCAACGGTGTACTCGGGGTCGCGGCGCACATGGTGCAACACCGCGGTCTTGAGCCCCGAGAAGGAAAAGTCGAGCCCGTCACCCTGCATCGGGCGAGGGAACCGAATCGCGGTGGGATCGCCTTCGGTGGCGAGGCGATCGATCGCCGGACCACCCGGATAGCCGAGACCGAGAAGCCGGGCGACCTTGTCGAACGCCTCGCCGGCCGCATCGTCGACGGTGTGACCGAGCACCTCGTAGTCGGCGTCACCGCGTACCGCGACGAGCATCGTGTGGCCGCCCGAGACCAACAACACGGCCAGCGGCAACTCGACCTCCGGGTTCTGCAACCACGCCGCGTGCAAGTGGCCTTCGAGATGATTGACGCCGATGTACGGAATCCGGCTCGCCAGCGCAATTGCCTTCGCCGCACTCACCCCGACCAGCAGCGCACCCGCCAGACCGGGACCATGCGTCGCCGCGACCGCATCGAGATCGGAGAACTCGACCCCGGCCTCGACGAGGGCGTCGCCGATGACCCCATTGATCACTTCGAGATGAGCGCGGCTCGCGATCTCGGGAACCACACCACCGAAGCGGGCATGCAGATCGACCTGGCTCGACACGACACTCGATCGAATCGTGAGTCCGTCCTCGACCACGGCCGCGGCCGTCTCGTCACAACTCGTCTCGATCCCGAGGATGATCATCGCGACTCCGCACTCTCGACCCGCCGGGCCAAACCGGCGAGCAACTCGGTGTACGCGGGTGTGTTGACGTCGCGTGCCCACATCACGATCGCGTCCTCGGTCGGATGGGAGTAGTAGTCCTTGCGCGCGCCTTCGGGAGCGAAGCCGAACCGGCGGTAGAGATCCCGAGCCCCCTCAGCACTGACCCGCACTTCGAGGGTGAGCGCCGCGAAGTTACGGTCGATCGCTTCCTGGGCGAGCCGGAGGAGCAAACGGGTCGCGACGTGCCGGCGGCGCCACTCGGGATCGACCGCAATCGTCGTCACGTGCGCTTCGTCGGGCGCCCACATGATGCCGGCGTACCCCACCACGATCCGGCCCGCTCGCGCGACCAGATAGACGCGTGACGACGGCATCGCCAGCTCCGAGAGGAACAACGTCGACGTCCACGGATGTGGATACACGACGGTCTCGATCGCCATGACACTGCGCACGTGCCGGCGTTGCATCGGGACGATCGCGACGGCCCCGGTCCGCATCTCGGCCGCACTCACTTGGCGTCCCACGCGATGTGCGCGTCGCTGTGCCGCAGGTACATGGGCACGACCTGGTCCGGCGTCGTGAACTCCTCGCGTTCGAACCTCGCAGTGGCGAGCTCCACCAAGGCCGTCACACTCGGTGCCGCGGCCCCGATCGTCTCGATGTGATCCACACCGGCGAATGCCTCGGGGTACGCCGTGACTCCGTCACCGACCAGGAGGACCTCGTTGCCCGTGGCCACGATGTCGGCCGCGACCTGTTCCGGCGGCCCGACGGCGTAGTCACCCTCGCGTTGCAGCCCGCCCGGTACCGGCCAGTAGCTCGCGCTGAAGACCTCGGTTCGGCGGGCGTCGATGACGGCCACGACGTTCCGACTCGTCACTCGCCACGGAGACGCGACCAGGTCGAGGCTCGGCACACCGACCATCGGGATGCCCAACGTCTGGGCGAGGGTGCGCGCCGTCGTCACCCCGACTCGCAGACCGGTGTAGAGGCCGGGTCCGACCCCCACCGCGATACCCGCGAGCTGATCGAGCCCCACACCGAGTTCGCCCGCGAGGTAGTCGATCGCGGGAACGAGTTGCTCGGCGTGACGGCGACCGCCGTCGATGCGAATCTCGCCGGACACCCGACCGGCGTCACCGAACGCAACGCCGATTTGGCTCGTCGCCGTGTCGATCGCGAGCAGTTTCACGAGCGTCCCGATTCACTCGACGCGCCGGGCGCGGCCGCCGCGGCCACATCGACAGCAAGCGCGGCGACCCGGTCAATCCAGCGAGGTCCGTGGGCTTCGAGGGTGACGGCCCGGGCGTCGTCCTCGGCCTGGTCGGGCGGCAGCAGCGCGAGCGAGATCTCCAACCGATCGCTCGGCAGCACGGCCCGCACGCCGTCACCCCACTCGATGAGCGTGACGGCGTCCGCGAACAGCTCTTCGAGCCCGAGATCGATCGCTTCCTGGAGTCGATCGAGGCGGTACACGTCGAGATGGTTGAACCGAATCCGCCCCTCGTACTCCCGCATGATGGTGAACGTGGGGCTGACGACCGGATCGGAGACGCCCAGCCCCGCCGCAACGCCCTGGGCCAAGACCGTCTTCCCCGCACCGAGGTCGCCGGCCAGCACGATCACGTCACCGCACTCCAATCGCGACGCGATGGCTGCACCGATCGCGCGCGTCATCGCCGCGCTCGTCGAGATCACCGACGACGATGGAGTTGTCACGACGACTCGGCCAGGGCGCGCCGAATGACCACGAAATCGGCACGCGCCTGAGCGAGCGCGGCGCCGCCGTTGCGCAACACCGCCGACGGGTGGAGCACCGGAATCACGACCGCGCCATCACGAAACGGCTGGCGGCTTCCCCGCAGTTTCGTGATCCCGACCTTGGTGTCGAGGAGCAGCTTGGTCGCGAAGTTGCCCAGCGTGACCACGACCTTGGGCGCGATGAAACCGATCTGGGCTTCGAGGTACGGACGGCACGCGTCGATCTCGACGGGATGCGGATCGCGGTTGCCCGGCGGTCGACACTTCACGACGTTGGCGATGTAGACGTCGGCCCGGGTGAGTCCGATGTCGCCGATCAGTGAGGTCAGGAGCTTCCCGGCGCGACCCACGAACGGCTCGCCGGTCCGGTCCTCATCGGCTCCCGGGCCCTCGCCGACGAACATCAGGTCGGCGTGCTCGTTGCCCACGCCGAACACCACCTGCGTCCGCGTCGGGGCAAGGGGACAGCGTGTACACGCCAGCGCCTCGATTCGCAGGGCGTCGAACGATGCGAACTCCGCCGTCATTGCACTACTCGGCGCGATCGAGAACCGAGTCGGCGGCGCGCCCGTGTTCCTGCACCTGATCCGCGAAGTCCGCAAGCAGGGTGTTCAGCCGCGCCGCCTGTTCCAACATCAGCATGTGGCCACCGCCGTCGAACACCTCGAGTCGGGCCCCCGGAATCCGAGTCGCGATTCGGCGCGATTCTCCGAGGGGCGTGACCAGATCCGCCGTCCCGCACATCACCATCGTCGGGGTGGCAATCTCGTTCAGGTGCGGCGTGAGGTCCAGATGGGCGAGCGCGGCGACGGCCTCCCGACGGGTGCTCGGATGGGTATCGAGCATCATCTGCCGGGTCGCTTCGACCGCACGCGGATCCGGGTCGCGTCCGAAGCCCAGACGCGTGATCACGAGTCCCAGGTCCCGCGCTCGCAACGCCGCGGCGCTATCGGGCAACCGATCGGCAATCCACGTCGTCGCCTGCCCGATCCGTCGATTTCCCGCCAGGACGCTGCGGGCCAGGGTCGAGAGCAACACGATGCCGGCGAGCCGCTCGCGGGCGAACTCGGGGTGGTGAATGCAGAGCGCCTGGACGGCGATCCCGCCCATGGAGTGTCCGACGATCACCACCTCACGCAAGTCCATCCCCTCGATCACGCTCCGGACATCGTCACCGAGGTTCTGGATCGTGTGACCGGAGGTGCCCACCGTCGACGCGCCATGGCCGCGGTGGTCGAACGCCACCACTCGGAACCCGGCGTCGGCCAGATCGCGGAGTTGGTTGGCCCAGGTCCGCACGGAGAGCGTGACGCCGTGAGAGAGCAGAATGACCGGACCCACGCCTCGCTCGACCACGAAGATCTCGCCACCGTCATGGGCCGGGAGGCGATAGCTCCGCTCGTACTCCGCGACGATGGGCGGCGAGGCGTTCGGGGTGACGCGGCCGCGTAGACGGCGGGCCACGGTGCGCTCGGTGGCCACACCGATACCGGCCACCGCACCGATCGCGCCGATCGCAACCGTCGCGCGCTTCCAGGCGCTCATCCGATGTACTCCCGTGGCACACGCGGTCCGATGCCACACACGATCTCGTAGCCAATCGTTCCCATGCGCGTGGCCCAGTCCTCGGCGCGCACCTGCTCGTCACCGTCGGTCCCGAGCAACGTCGCGATGTCACCGACCTCCACTTCGAGATCACCGACGTCGACGAGTACCTGGTCCATGGTGACCGTTCCCGCGATGGGCACTCGGCGACCGCGAATCAGCACCTCGGCCCCGGTCGCTCCGAGGTTGCGTGGCACCCCGTCGGCGTACCCGATCGGAAGGGTCACGATCGTCGCGTCCTGCGCGAGCTCGTACCGCAAGCCGTAGGACACCCGCTCCCCCGCGGCCACCCGCTTCACGTGCGCGACTCGGGACCGGAGTGCCATCGCCGGCCGGAGATCGAGTTCGTCACCGACTCCCGGAGCGGGATGCACGCCGTACATCGCAATCCCGACCCGCACCACGTGAAAGCGCGCCTCCGGATAGCTGATGGCACCGGCCGAGTTCGCGGCGTGCAGGATGGGCGGATCGATACCGGCGGCGGCCAACGCGGCGCGGGCGGCGGCGAACCGATCGAGCTGGGCAAGCGTGTAACTCCGGTCGGGCTCGTCGGCGACGGCGAAGTGGGTGCACAGCCCATCCAGCTTCAGCTCCGGATGGTCACGGATCCGCTCGGCCAACCGAACGACGTCCTCACCGGAGCACCCGACTCGATGCATTCCCGTGTCGACCTTCAGGTGCACACCGAGCGGGGCGGATCCGGCGTCGGCGACGGCCTTGGCCAGGGAGTCGATGCCGGCATCGGTGTAGACGACCGGTGTGAGGCCACGGGCGACCACCTCGGCTGCCCCCGCTGCGGCGGGCTCGGACAGCACGAGGATCGGCACGTCGACGCCCGCGTCACGGAGCCGGACCCCTTCTTCGACGAGCGCGACCCCGAGCGCCGCCGCGCCCGCGTCGATCGCGGCCTTGGCCACCGGCACCACGCCGTGGCCGTACGCGTCGGCCTTGACCACCGCCAACATCGCCGCGGGTTCCACCAACTCGCGGATGGACGCGACGTTGTGGCGGATCGCGTCCAGGTCGATCTCGACCCAGGTGGGGCGGTACGTGCTCACGTGCTCCGCGCGAGGAACCTGACCAGATCCCCGCGAGCGACGATGCCGATGGGGCGGCCGTCGTCGACGATCACCACGTGGGTGACATCGGATTCGTGCATCAGCGTCGCGGCATCTTCGATCGACGCGTCCAAACCCAGCTGCGGGGAGTCGGTCTCCATCGCGCCGCCCACGGTGGACGCAATGGCCTGGCGGAGTTCGCCGTCGTAGCGGCGGATGTGACTCGGAAGGGTGAAATCGACGCCCAGGATCGCGATCGTCGTGGGGACGTGCAGCCGCGCCTCGGTGGCGAGCAGGTCTTCGTCGCGCAGCAGGCCCAGGAGCTCGCCGGCATCGTTCACGACCGGCGCCGCCCCGATCCCGTGCTCGGCCAGCACGTCCGCAGCCTCCGCCAGCGTCTGATCCGGCCGTAACACCACCGGGTTCGAGCTCATCACCGATTGCACGGGTGTCGACGCTGACATTCAGGCCTCCGGGGCAAGGTCGTGGATCTGGGTGAGCGCCACCGCGGCGCGGGCCGGGATTTCGCCGGCGAGGAGTCCAGTATGCCCGCCCGGATCGCCCGCCCGGCCATGGATGTAAGCCGCGCTGGCGGCGGCGTCCGTCGTATTCATCCCTTGTGCGAGGAATGCTCCGATGATCCCGGAGAGAACGTCGCCCGATCCCGCCGTCGCGAGGTCGGGGCCGCCGGTGGGATTCAGTCGGACCCGACCCTCCGGGTCGGCCACGACGGTGGTCGGGCCCTTGAGCAGGACCGTGGCTCCGGTCCGGTCGGCCAGACCCCGGGCCGCCGCAATGCGATCCGCGCCGGCCGGTCCGCCGGCCAACCGTGCGAACTCGCCGTCATGGGGGGTGAGCACCGCCGGGGTGTCCCGGCCCGCGATCGACCCGGCGGTGCCGGCGAACGCGGTCAGGCCGTCGGCATCGAGCACGAGCGGCACCTCGATCCCGGCGACCAGCGCGCGAACGGCTTCGAGCGTCTCGGGCGCGGTGCCGAGACCCGGGCCGACGACCACGGCACCGAAACGGCGGCTCGTCTCGATGAGTTCCGGGACCGACGGCGGAGCGAGCCGACCGAGGTCCTCGGCCCCGATCCGGTGGGTGATGACCTCGGTGCCCGACGCGAGTTCGGCCGCCCGGCCGGGGAGTGCCGCCCACACGATGCCCGCGCCCAGTTTCATCGCGGCACGCGCCACCATCATCGGAGCGCCGCTCATGCCGTCGCTCCCCCCGATCACGAGGACTCCCGCGTTCCATTTGTGGGCGATGGGGCTGCGGCGCGGGACCCAGGCGGCGACGTCGCGATCGGTCACGACACCGACTCGTTCGGCATCCGGTCCGAGATCGATGCCGATGTCGGCCACGGTGACCACCCCCGCGAGCCCGCGACCGGGATGGAACCACAGGCCCGGTTTCGGTGCGGCGAACGTGACCGTGTGGTCGGCGCGCACCGCGGTGCCGCTCGTCTCGCCGGTGAGACCATCCACACCGGACGGAATATCGACGGCGACGACGATCGCGCCCGACCGGGCGACGAACGAAGCAGCCGCGGCCGCCTTGTTGCGGAGCGCACCCCGAAACCCGGTGCCGTACATCGCGTCGACCACGATGTGGGCCCGGGCGAGATCGCGCCGGAGCGTGTCGTCGATGTCGTCGCCCTCGACCTCGACGACACTGACCCGCATTCCCCACGCGCGCAGCGCGCCGGCCGTGATCCGACCGTCGCCGCCGTTGTTGCCTTTGCCACACAGCACGACGACCCGCCGCCCGTAGGTTCCTCCCGCGACGGTGCGCACCCGCCAGGCCACGGCGCGACCGGCACGGTCCATCAGCTCGACCTCCGGCGTTCCCGCCGCGATGGTGCGAGCATCCGCGGCGCGCATCTCCGCGGGAGTCAGGACCGCGATCATGCGTCCGTGCCCACCGCGATGACGACGGCCATCGCCATCGATTCCGTATGGGTCAGGCTGAGGTGCCACCCGGTGACGGCTCGGTCGGCCGCGAGGTCGGCCGCCCGGCCGCGCACGACCAGCTCCGGTCGACCCGACGCGAGGCTGGCCACCTCGACGTCGTGCAGATCGATGCCGCCCAGCCCGACGCCGAGCGCCTTCATCACCGCCTCTTTGGCCGAGAACCGCGCCGCGAGCCGGGGCACCGGATCCGCGAACTTCGCCGCATGCGCGCGCTCGGCATCGGAGAACAGGCGGGTCGCGAGCGCCGGCCGCCGGTCCAGCGCGGCGCGGAAGCGTGGGATCTCGACCAGGTCGGTCCCGACCCCGCGCACGCCGTCGAGTGGTGGCGTCACGCTCGCGCGGTCATCGCCGCCAACAATCGGCTAGCGACGCGATCGGCAACGTCAAGAGGTCGACCACCGGAATCGTGGCGAGGACGGCATCGTCGATCTCGGGTTCGGTCTCGGTGACGGCACCCCGCAGCGCGGAATAACGGTGGCGATACCCGTTGAGCACCCCCCGCGCGACGTCCGGCGGGAGCAGCTCGGGAAGCTCGAGGTGCAACAGCGTCAGCCCGACCGTGGTCGCGCCCTTCACCTCGGGCACGATCGCAACGATGCGGTCGTCGACCCGGCCGCGGGTGACGAACACCTGGCGCTCGGACGCCACACTCTGCTTGGTACCGCGCAGCCGGGGATCGGTGTCCGCACGCGACACCATCGTCGTGGCGATCCCGCCCCGGTCCAGCACGCTGATCGTCGCGCTGGTGGTGTCGGGATCACCCTCGATCCGGTACCGGGTGTACCCGAGGACCCGGGCGACGGCGGGATCGAGGTCCACCAAGGTGCGCAGGATCTTGTAGGTGAGGCCGTCACGCGGGGTCCCCGCGTCGAGCACCGCCTGCACGAGCGGGACGTGGAGCAACATCTCGTCGGAGCGCGAGATCCCCACCGTGACGGTCTTCGCCTGATGCTTGATCGCGTCGACGGGGCGCGTCAGTTGCTCGATCGCGGCGGTGAGCGCGATGGTCAGATCGGCCGCGATGATCGCGGGCGTCCCGAGGGTCCCGTGCTCGGCGCTGTAGGTCTCGAGCGACACGATTCCCGCCGCGTAGCGCAGCACGCTCGCGAGATGAACCGCGGTCCCGGCTTCGAGTGACCCGTCGTATCGACCCGCCCGCAGACCGTCGAAGAACTGGCCGGCGAGCGGGAGGACTTCGTGAGCCAGGCCGTCGAAGTCGGCTCCGAGCACCGCCGCCTCGATCGCCGCCCGCGCTTCACGCAAGGGCAACGCGGTCCCGTCGATGGCCAGGGCGGCTTCGTAGCCGAACAAATGCCCGGCCATTGCGCTGAGCACGAACCCGAGCTGCGGGTGCACCCGCGGGACGGCGATCACGTCGACGGCCGCGCCGTACCGATGGTCGTCTTCGGACACCACCGCGATCGCCGCGGCCTTGTGCGCCCGGTAGATCGCAAGTTCCTTCGCGACGTCGTCTGCGGTCGAACCGGTGAGACCTGCCGCGCACACGATGATCAACGGTTCCGACGACAGGTCGATGTGCTTCTTGTCTTCCGTACCGTCACACGCGATCGACTTGTAACACAGCTCCGAGAGCTTGATCCGAACCTCGTTCGCCGCGATTCGGTTCGCGCCGTTTCCCACCACGGCCCAGTACCGACGGGACGGCGCGTGGGCCTGGGCGGCGCGCGCAATTGCGTCACGCTGGTGGAGCACCGCCGCCATTGCGTCGGGGAGCGCCCGCAACCCGCGGAGCAACTCGTCGCCGCGCGCGGCGACACCCAGTGCCTCGGCC
>JAENVU010000030.1 GCA_016650415.1 Acidimicrobiia bacterium | reverse complement strand
TGCGGAAATACGCCATTCGCGAAGGCGAGTTCACGCTCAACAGCGGCCGGACATCGAACTGGTATCTCGACGGTCGGCAGGTGAGCTTCCGTGGCGACTGCCTCCAGATCGTGGGCGACGCCATTCTGGATGCGCTCGACGGGGCCGGGATTGCTCCCGGTGATTTCGACGCCGTCGGTGGTCCGGTGGTCGGCGCGATTCCGGTGGCACTGGCCGTGGCCCTGGTGACCGGCAAGCCGTCGTTCGCGATCCGGAAAGAGCCGAAGGACCACGGCACCGGCGGGCGGATCGCCGGTGTCCTGGAAGCTGGTCAGCGGGTCCTGATCGTGGAGGACACCGCGACCACCGGCAAGGCGCTGTTCGAATCTCTCCCCGGTGTCGAAGCACTGGGGTGCGCGATTGTGGCCGTGTCCTTGCTCCTCGATCGGGGCGGTGAACTCGGTCCGCGTCTCGATGGGGCGGGGATCCCGTACGTCCCGGTGCTCACTGCGCCCGACCTGGGTTACGAGTTCGGGAGCTGATCGGCCCCGGTTCTCACAACAAAAGGACCGCCCCGGAGGACGGCCCTTTCGCCAACGCGTGATCGGTACTTACGCGCTGCGGGCGATCCCGGCCTGCTTCAGCGTTTCGGCGCTGACGCCGAACTCTCGCCACGTCGCGTAGGTAATCCCCTTGCGTTCGCCGTAGCTCTTGGCCACCTTCACGAAGTCGGCTTCCAAGGCCGAAAGGTCGACCTTGGTGCCCATGGTGGCCAGTTCGACGGTGAGATCGCGGCGCTCCTGGAGCATTTCGAGCCGCTTCGTCACTGATGCCTCCGCCAGGGTCGCCTCGATGGTGTCGAGCCGCTTCTTGATCGAATCAGAGGTCCGCTTGCGGCCTCGCTTCGGCTTGTTCTCGTCGAGGGCTTCGAGATATTGCCGCACACTCTTCCCGAGTTCACGACCTTCGGCCAAGGCCTTCTTGTGGTCGTTGCTCATCGGGCTGTTCTTCTTCGGCACGTGGGCTCCTTGTACTGGGGTTTGAGTCAAATCCTGCCGGTTGGATTCATGATATCGCCCGATCGTGGCGGTCTTCCTTTTCTGGATGAATTGCCGTTACGGGTGACGGTCCCGTACCGCGCGACCCGCGTCGGTAGGCTCCGATGGTGGCGGAGCAACCTCTTCATCGACAGCTGGGAATGACCGACGACGAGCTTGCGGCCGTCGTCGACGAACTCGGGCGTGAGCCCACCCATCTCGAACTCGCGATGTACTCGGTGATGTGGTCGGAGCACTGCTCCTACAAGTCGTCTCGCACCCACCTCGGCCGCTTCCCCACCCAGGCGCCGTGGGTGCTGGTGGGCCCCGGTGAAGGTGCCGGGGTCATCGATGTCGGTGACGGGATCGCGGTCGCGGTCCGTATCGAGAGCCACAACCACCCCTCTGCGGTCGAGCCCTACCAGGGCGCGGCGACCGGCGTGGGGGGCATCATCCGCGACATCTTCTCCATGGGTGCCCGCCCGATCGCGGTCATGGATCCGCTGCGGTTCGGACCACTCGACGACGCCCGCACGCGCTATCTCTTCGAAGGCGTGGTCAGCGGCATCAGCGGGTACGGCAACGCGGTCGGTGTGCCGACCGTCGGAGGTGAACTCGTCTTCGACGAGTGCTACCGAGACAACCCACTCGTCAACGTGTTCTGCCTCGGCACCTTGCCGATCGAACGGTTGGTCCTCGCCCGCGCCGAGGGCGCCGACAACCTCGCCGTACTGCTCGGCGCGTCGACCGGCCGGGACGGCATCGGCGGCGCGAGCGTGCTCGCGAGCGCGGGTTTCGAGGAAGGCAGCGAAGCCAAGCGGCCCGCCGTCCAAGTCGGTGATCCCTTCGAAGAGAAGAAGCTGATCGAGGCGTGTCTGGCCCTGCTCGACGCCGGTCTCGCCATCGGCGTCCAAGACCTCGGCGCGGCCGGAATCTCCTGCGCGGCGTCCGAAACTGCGGCCAAGACCGGTGCCGGGATGGACGTCGACGTCGCTCGGGCGCCGCACCGTGAGCCGGGCATGAACCCGGTCGAGATGCTCACGTCCGAGAGTCAGGAGCGGATGCTGGCGATCGTCACACCCGAGAACCTCGATGAGGTGCTCGCGTTGTGCGATCGGTGGGAGATCCGTTCCTCGGTCATCGGGCGCGTCACCGACACCGGCCGCTTCCGGGTCTACGACGGGCTCTTCGATGCCATCGGCGTTCCGGGCACGAACCCCCCACCACCCGTCGGCGACGGACCCACCGAAGTCTCCTCGGATCGTGAACCGATCGCCGACGTCCCGATCGGCAGTCTCGGCGACGGTCCCGTGTACCACCGTCCGTTGGAACGACCCGCCGACTTCGACGAGCGGCTCGCCGACGACCCGACCGCGATGCTCGCCGGCCGCTTCCCGGCCGGTACCGACCTCGGGCCCGAGCTGCTCGCGCTCCTCGCCGAGCCCAACATCGCCGACCCGTCGTGGGTGTATCGCCAGTACGACCACCAGCTGTTCCTCAACACGGTGGTCGGTCCCGGTGGCGACGCGAGTGTGTTGCGCCTCCAGGAAGCACCGCCGCGCGCGCTCGCCCTCGCGGTCGACGGCAAGGCTCGGTACTGCGCGCTCGAGCCGCGCGTGGGTGCTGCGCTGATCGTGCTCGAGGCCGCGCGCAATGTCGCGTGCGCGGGCGGGACGCCGAAGGCGCTCGTCAACTGTCTCAACTTCGGTAATCCCGAACACCCCGAAGTGATGTGGCAGTTCTCCGAAGTGATCGACGGCATGAGCGACGCGTGTCGAGCGCTCGGGATGCCGGTCATCGGCGGCAATGTGAGCTTCTACAACGAGAGCCGTGGTGCCGACATCGACCCGACCCCCGTGGTCGGAGTCATCGGCCTCATCGACGACCTCCACGATGCGCCCCCACCGGCGCGGATCTTCGACGGCGACGCGATCGTGCTCGTCGGCGAGACGCGTCCCGAGCTCGGTGGCTCTGCGTGGGCGACGATGCACGGGCTGCGCCGCGGCACGCCGCCCGTCGCGGATCTGGCCTTCGGCGCGCGACTCCACCCGTGGATCGCGGAGCTGGTGGTCGACCGCACGGTCAACGGCATTCACGACTGCTCGGAAGGTGGTCTCGCGATCGCGCTCGCGGAGATGGCGATCAACGGTGAGATCGGGTTCACCGTCGCTCTCGGAGACGCGGTCGCGTGTTTCTCGGAATCGGCGTCTCGCGTGGTGCTCTCCGTGAGCGCGGACCGGGTCGACGACGTGGTGACCCGCGCGAACGCGGCGAACCTGCCCGTGGCGGTCATCGGTCAGGCCGCCGGGAGCGCGCTGGTTGCCGAGGAAGCCTTCACCGTCCCCCTCGCCGACGCGACGAGCGCATACCGCGAGGCCATTCCCCGCATCATGGATGCGGTACGTGTCTGAGCAACGGGTCTAGGGCACGACCAGTTTGCGGAGCGATCCACCCACCGTGAACAGCAGACCGTGGGGAACCGGACTGACGATGCCGACGGCTCCGCCTTGGGCCTGGGACCAGGCTGGACCACACGTTGCGGCGCCGCACCCGGCGGCGTCGAAGGTCGACAGGGTGGAACCGGCGGTGATGTACACCCGCTCGGGGGTCGCGGCGATGCCGGCCGGGGGAGCGCCGAGCGCGGCATGCCAGAGTTCGTTGTACGTCGCCGCCCCACAACCGTACGAGTCCAGCGCGGTGAGCTTGCTCGGGCTGGCGTCCTAGACCCGGTCCCGCACGACGGCGATCTGGCCGGCTGGATCGACGTTTGCGAGCGTGGTCTGCCACGTGGGACTGCAGGTGGGCTGACCGCAGCCGTGCGCCGGGTACACCTCGATCCCCTGCAACGTCCGGACGAAGAGGTCGCCGTGGTTGACCGCAAGACTCGAGATCGGATCGATCGGGCTGCTCAACGGAATCGTGAAGCTTGCCCCGCTGCCGTCGAGCGCGTGGGCGTCGAGATGAAGGTCGAGGATCGAGCCACCGAGGCTGGCCGGTTGGGCCACGAGGTGATTGACCGGGTAGTAGATCCAGTCGCCGGCGTCGAGGGGCGGAGTCTGCGCGGCGGTCGTTCGGGTACCGAGCTTGGCGCCGGTTGCCGGATCCAACAGGTCGATCCGAGCGAGCCACTGGAAATACGGCAGGCCCGAGATGGAATCGGTCCAGAACTGGTTCATGCCGACGACCGGGGTTCCGTTGTCGGTCCACACCGTCGTGGGAATCAGTTGGTTGGTCTGGTGATCATTCGTCCGGTCTACGTGCCAGCGGTCCGCTCCCGTCGCGAGGTCGACGGCCCACAATGCGGAACTCCCGGCGAAGAATGCTCGACCGTCGCGGGTGGTGATCTCCTGGGTGAGCGCACCGTGATGAGGTTTCTGACCGAGTCATCGAGTCGTCCTCC
>JAENVU010000029.1 GCA_016650415.1 Acidimicrobiia bacterium | reverse complement strand
GGTCGACGTGCCCCAGTCGTTGGCGGTCACGTGGACGCCGTCGAGAACGAAGGCGCACGTCAGGTTGGAATGCGCCAGACCGGCGCCCACCTCGACACTCCACGGGAAGTAGCCGACGCCGAACTCGTTGAAGTCCCGCACCAACACCGTGCGACCGTCGGGCAACGGATTCGGACCGGTGTCCTGATACCCGGCGCGCGTGTCGAAGTAGAGAAGGAAGAGGTACGACGTCAGCAGCGCGTTGGTCTTGGCAATCTGGCGGCGGGTGGCGTCGTCGGTCACGGGCACCGCTCCCGCGACCAGTTCGTCCATCACCGCGGGGCCGTACCGGGGAACCACGAGGCCCGCATCCCAGGCCTGGTGGTGGCCGTCGCCTCGGAAGCTCAACGCGGCGGGCGCCCAGAAGTCGAAGATCGTGCTCAGTCGCTCGAGATCATCCGCGGGGTCGAGCAGCCCGAACGGCTCGAGCGCCTGCCGGATCACCAGCGGCAGGTTCGCGATCGACCACAGGTGCACCGCGTCGATCTGGTTGCCCGGTTGCCGACCCTGCGCACCCAGTTCGGCCGGCGGACGGGCGGCCGCGATCTCGTTCATCATCGCGGGATAGCGGCGATAGGCCTCGACACACGCGACGAGGATGTAGGCCGTCACCGGGATCAACGCCGATTCGAGTGCGGTGCGCTCGGCGGTCATCGCGCCGGAGATCCGCCCGTGAAACCGCAACCACTCGTTGACGGCGTCCTTGTCCATTGCTTCCCCTCCGTGGTTCAGGCCGGTGCCCGGACGACGCCGACGTCGTTGGTGCAGTCGACTTCGACCAACGCACCGTCGTCGGGCAGACCGTCGGCGAACGCCGTCGCCATGACACACGGCACGTGGTACTCCCGGCTCACGATCCCGATGTGGCTCGACGGGGTCCCCGACATGCAGACCACCGCGGTCAACTCGTCGAAGATCGGAGCCAGGAAGGTCGCCCCCGCGTCCTGCACGCCGGCGACCACCCCGTCGGCGCCGGTATCCATCAACGCGAGCACATCATCGGGGGTTCGCATCATCCGCCAGATGCCCTGCACCGGTCCCGAGGTGAACACGGTCGTTCCACTTGCCAACTGCGCCATGGACGCGCACGCTACTGCGCGTCGTTAGATTGGTCGGCCGTGGACCCCCGCCCACTCCTCCTCCAGCTCCGCCTGCGCGGCAAGATCGTCGACCCGGGCGGACCCGAGAGTGCCGACACCGCTGCGGCCGGCCACGCAGTCGTGCGCGGCGCCCACCTGGTCCTCACCCCCGACGGCCGCGCGCAGGCCGATCGAGAGTTCGCCCTCGATTCCGACGCTCGCGACGATGCCGCCGCGGCCTACGAACACTTCCGGCCCCGGAACACGCAGCTCATCCGGGTGTGTCACGACTGGCAGGTTCGGGCCGGCGGCCACGCCAACGATCATCGTGACGCCAAGTACGACTGGGACGTCATCGATCGCCTCGGAGTGGTCGACGACCGCATCGGACCGGTCATTCGCCGGCTCGGCCGCGCCCAGCCGGACTTCGCCGACTACCGGCCCCGTCTCCGGGATGCTCGGGGCCGGGTCGAAGCCGGGGACCACGAGTGGTTCACCTCGCCCCGCATCGACTCGTACCACACCGTGTGGATGGAACTCCACGAACACTTCTTGGTCGGATTGGCCATCGAGCGCGCCTCCGAATCGGCCGACACTCCATGACGATGACCGATTCGAGCACGCACGAGGTCTGGTTCGATGCCGGCCACTCTCTGGTCCACACGGTGCAATGGCAACCACCCGTCGAGTCACCGACCGCGCCACCCGTCCTGCTCGTCCACGGGCTCGGTGGGAGCACCGTCAACTGGGATCTCGTCGGCCAGGGGTTGGCGAACCGGTTCGGCAGTCGCGTGACCGCGATCGACCTTCCCGGTTTCGGCCGCACCCGCGCCGAGCATCGCCGGACCGGCTTCGACGATCACCGGGATGTCGTCACCGCATTCCTCACCGAACGGGGTCCGGCGCTCGTCGCCGGCAACTCGATGGGCGGCGCCGTCTCGGTCGCGGTCGCGGCGGAGCATCCCGAACTCGTCACCGGAGTCGTGCTCGTCAACGCGGCCTATCCCCGACCCAGCGGCAACCTCGATCAGGTCGCGCGCACGATCAAGTTCGCGACGCTGACGTTCCCGCGCGCGGCAACTCCGATCGTGCACGCGCGGGCGCGCCGGCTCGGTCCCGACCGTTTGGTCGACGCGACACTGCTGGCCGTGCTCGCCGAACCGGAGCGGCTCGATCCCGGCGTGCGGGACCGACTCATCGATCTCGCCGCCGAACGACGCCATTATCCCGAGGCCGCCGCGGCGTACACGGAGAGCGGTGGATCACTGTTCCGCTACCTGCTCACCGGGATGCGCCCGGACCTTCTCCGGCTCGACCGGCCGACGATGATCCTGCACGGCCGGCGCGACCGGCTCGTCCCCGTGTCGTTCGCCCGGGCCGTGGCTCGGCGGCGAGCCGACTGGCAGTACGTGGAACTGGCGGAGTGTGGCCACGCTCCGCAGCTGGAGACCCCGGACCGGTTCGTCGAGATCGTCAGCGGGTGGGCCGACCACCGGCTTCGAGATCCAGCAACGCACGCTTGAACGCCACCCCGTCTCCGTATCCGCCGCCGTAGCCGCCGATCCCGTTGGCGGCCACCACGCGATGACACGGAATCAGGAACGGCACCGGATTCTTGGCCATCGTGGACCCCACGGCACGCGCGGCGCGCGGTCGGCCGACCATGTCGGCCACTTCGCCGTAGGTCACGGTCTCGCCGTACGGGACGTCGCGCACGGTGAGCAAGATGCGCCGCTGGAGTTCCGACAACGTCGACGGCAGATCGACGGCGATGGAGAAGGTCATTCGGCGGCCCGCGAAGTACTCATCGAGCTGACCGGCGATCCCGCGGTCGCACCGAGGGCGGCTCACGTACTCGTCAACCGGAGTCGTCGGGAGCGAGATGGCCCGCACGCCGGCCGGGCCGACCTCGACGACGATGTCACCCCACGGAATCCGCTGACGCCACCACCGGGTCATCCCATCGGGTTCGGTCATCGCCGGTGGGTGCGCCGACCTAAATCAGCCCGAGGGACTGGATCTCGGCGCGCTCGGCTTCCAGCTCTTCGGTCGTGATCCGCAGCTTCTCCTGGGCGAACGCATCGTGCGCGAGCCCTTCCACGACACTCCAGCCGCCCTTGCCGTCGGCCTGAACCGGGAATCCGTACTGCAGACCCTCGGGCGTGCCGTATTCACCGCGGCTGACGACCGCGAGGCTCGACCATTGACCGGACGGGGTCGCGGTTCGCGCGCTGTTGACCGAATCGATGGCCGCGTTCGCCGCCGACGCCGCCGACGAGAGCCCACGCGCCTCGATGATCGCCGCACCGCGCTTCTGCACCGTCTCGATGAACGTCGTCTGGAGCCAGTCGGTGTCACCGATGACCTCAGGTGCCGCCCGGCCACCGATCCGCGCGTTCGCGAAGTCGGGGTACTGGGTTGCCGAGTGGTTGCCCCAGATGGTCACGTTGGTGACGTCGGCCACCGGGACACCGGCCTTCTGGGCCAGCTGGCTCTGGGCGCGGTTCTGGTCGAGCCGGGTCATCGCGAACCAACGGTCGGCCGGGACGTCGGGCGCGTTGCTGCGTGCGATCAGGCAGTTCGTGTTGCACGGGTTCCCGACGACGAGGACCCGAACATCGGACGCGGCATGAGCGTTGATGGCCTGACCCTGCGGCTTGAAGATGCCACCGTTCACGTTGAGCAGGTCGCCCCGCTCCATGCCGGCCTTGCGCGGGACCGAACCGACCAGCAGCGCCCAGCTCGTGCCGTCGAAGGCGGTCTTGAGGTCCGAGGTGGTCTCGATACCGGCGAGGAGCGGGAACGCACAGTCGTCGAGTTCCATCGCCACGCCACCGAGCGCCTGCATCGCGGGCTCGATCTCGAGCAGCCGCAGCACGACGGGTTGATCCGGGCCGAGCAACTGGCCGGAAGCGATGCGGAACAGGATTGCGTAGCCGATCTGGCCGGCCGCACCCGTGACGGTCACATGAACAGGAGTCTTCGCCATGCCAGCAACTTAGTGAGATCACCCCGCCGCCGACGAACGCCGGGGATCAGCCGCGATCGGCGCCGTCGTCGGGATCGAGCAGCAGGTTGCGGGCCTCGCTGAGCTCCGCGATGCGCTCGGCGGCACCGTCGGAAGCCCCACCCTGGTCCGGATGGGCGAGGCGCAGGAGTCGCCGAAATCGCTTCTGGATATCGATCCGCTCCACGCCCATGTCGGCGCGCAGGCCCAGGACCTCCATCGCCCAACGCCGCTCGGCCGGTATTCCCACCCACGAGCCGGCATCGATCTCGGTATAGGCCTCCTCGACGGGCCCGACACCGGCCCGCGGCGGCCGCATGATCGGGATACCTTCCCGGAGCCGGCGCACGACAAACGGCTCCGGGATCACCCCCGGTTGGGCGACGGCAGCGTTGATCGCCTGCACGGCGCGCTGACGCACACTCGATCCCATGGAGCCCGCCGCCAGGATCGCGCCGACCACCTGCGGGCCCGGCGCGCCGTGCACGTCGAGTTCGACGATGAACCGGCCGTTCTCTTCGAGGAGCCGATGCCGCGAACGATCCAACCCGTGGACGTCGGTCTGGAGGCGGTGCCGGAGCGCGATGCGCGGAACGCTGATGCCGTGGCGAGTGATCTCGAACAACAGCCGCGGCAGATCCTCGAGTTGCTCGTCGTCGAAGGCGCCGACGTGTTCGGCCACGACCGCCGCGAGCAACCCCGCACCATGGGCGGCGCCGGTCATCGGCAAGTACTGATCGCCCAACGCGACGCGACGCGTCGGCATGTGATTGCGCGTGTGGCGCACGACCAGTTCGGCGAGGATCATGGCGTCGTCATCTCACCCAGTGTTCGGAGCAACGAGCCCCACCGGATGCCGTCGATTCCGCGACTTACAGCCGGTCGACGATGGCCTGGGCGAACTCCGAGCACTTGACCTCCGTCGCACCTTCCATCTGGCGGGCGAAGTCGTAGGTCACGACCTTGTCACCGATGGTGGCTTCGAGCGCCCGCACGATGTCGTCCGCCGCGTCCTGCCAACCGAGGTGCTCGAACATCATCACGCCCGAGAGCAGGACCGAGCCCGGGTTGACCTTGTCCTGGCCGGCGTACTTCGGCGCGGTCCCATGCGTGGCCTCGAAGATGCCGTGACCGGTCACGTAGTTGATGTTGCCGCCCGGTGCGATCCCGATCCCGCCGACCTGAGCGGCCAGCGCGTCACTTAGGTAGTCGCCGTTGAGGTTGGTCGTCGCGATGACGTCGAACTCGTCCGGCCGGGTGAGGACCTGCTGCAAGGTGATGTCGGCAATCGCGTCCTTCACCAGGACCTTGTCGCCGGGGTCGCCGCCGCAGTCGTCCCATCCGACGGCCACATCGGCGAACTCCTCGCGCGTGAGCTCGTAGCCCCAGTTCATGAACGCGCCTTCGGTGAACTTCTGGATGTTGCCCTTGTGGACGATCGTCACCGACTTGCGGCCTTTGCGCACCGCGTGCTCGATCGCGGCGCGGATCAGGCGCTTGGAACCGGTCTCGGAGATCGGCTTGATGCCGATCCCGGAGTCGGGCCGAATGGTCCAACCCATCTCGTCGTGGAGCATCTCGATGAGGCGCTTCGCCTCCGGCGTGCCCTCCTCGACCTCGAGGCCCGCGTAGATGTCCTCGGTGTTCTCGCGGAAGATCACCATGTCGACCTTCTCGGGGTGCTTCACCGGCGACGGCACCCCGGTGAACCACCGCACCGGCCGCAAGCAGACGTAGAGGTCCAGGATCTGACGCAGCGCGACGTTGAGCGAGCGGATGCCGCCGCCGATCGGCGTGGTGAGCGGGCCCTTGATCCCGATGAGGTATTCACGAAACGCGCCGACCGTCTCGTCGGGCAGCCAACTCCCCGTGTTGTCGAACGCCTTCTGGCCGGCCAGCACCTCCATCCAACCGATGGTCTTGCCCTGCTTGGCCGCGGCCGCGTCCATCACGAGTTTGGCCGCCGGCCAGATGTCGACACCGGTGCCATCACCCTCGATGAAGGGGATGATCGGCTCGTTCGGCACGTTGAGGGAGCCGTCGGCGTTCTGCGTGATCTTCTCGGGCATCGTTGTCCTTTGGTTCAGTGGTCGGGCGGTTCAAGGGTACGGGTGGCCGGTGCGCTCAACTCGTAAGGCTCACGACGACCAGCGTGATGGCGAACACTGCGGCGATCGCACCCATCATCGCCCACAGCGTCCCACTCCGGAACGGGTTCGGTCGAGTGGGGCCGAACTCCGCGGTCATCCCGCACGACGGGCAGCGGATCTCGGGGTCCTTCGGGAGTCCGCACTGCAGACAGGGTTCCGTCACGGTCATTCAGTCCTCGTACTCCCGCGGAGCGAGCCGCCGTTCGGCGATCTCGACGAGGTTCCGGAACAACATCGCGATGGTGGTCGGGCCGACGCCACCGACCCGGGGCGTGATCGCGCCGGCGACCGCCTCGCACGCAACGTCGACGTCGGGCAACAGCTTCCGACCCTCGTAGCGCACACCTCCGCCCACCACGACGCACCCGGGGGTCAGGTGTTCGGGCTGCACGATGCCCGGCACGCCCGCGGCCGCGATCACGACCTCGGCGCGACGCGTGTACTTCGGCCAATCCTTCACCCCGGTGTGCACCACCGTCACCGCGGCATTCGCGGTCGGTCGCTTCTGGGAGAGGAGCAGCGCGAGGGGACGACCGAGGGTGGCACCGCGACCCATGATGCACACCTCGCGCCCGGCAATCGGAATCTCGTAATGCGCGAGCAACGCCTCGATCCCGGCCGGTGTACACGGCACGGGACCCGGCATCGACAATGCCAACCGGCCCATGTTGACGGGATGCAAACCGTCGACATCCTTGTCCGGATCCAGCGTGAGCAGCGCGGCTTCGAAATCGATGTGCGGTGGCGCCGGATACTGGAACAGCACGGCGTCGACGGTGTCGTCGGCGTTGAGGGCCGCGATCGCATCGAGCACCTCGGTCTGGGTGGCGTCGACGTCGAGGTGCACGTCGACGGAATGACACCCCAGTTCCGCGGCCTTCGCGTGCTTCATTCCGACGTAGCGCGCGCTGGCATCGTCGGCACCGACCAGCAACGTTGCCAGCCCCGGTGGCCGGCCATTGGCGATGAGCTTCTCGATCCGCGGTCTGAGATCGGCGAACACCGCGTCGGCCACCGGCCCGCCCGACATCATGAGTGGTGACGACATACCCGAACTCCTAGTGCAGGAAGTGACGCTCGCCGGTCAGGACCATCGCGAGGCCGAGTTCGTCGGCCCGGGCCGTTACTTCGTCGTCGCGCATCGCGCCGCCCGGCTGGAGCACCACCGCGACACCGGCCGCGGCGGCCGCCTCGACACCATCGGGGAACGGGTAGAACGCGTCCGATGCGCACGCGCCACCCACCGCTCGTCCGTCGGCTTTCTTCGCGGCGATCTCGCCCGACTCGACCCGGTTCTGCTGACCGGCGCCGATCCCGACGGCCTGTCCGTCCTTGACCAGCACGATCGCGTTGGACTTCACGTGGCCACAGATCCGCCATGCGAGTTCGGCATCCGCCCATTGGTCGGCCGTCGGTGCGACCTTGGTCGCAACCTTCCAGTCGTCGCGACCCGCCGCGAAGTGCGCGGGGTCCTGCACCAGGAATCCCCCGCTGATCTGTCGGAACTCCCGTGCATCGCTCGTGGGCCGCGGCGCCTCCAGCAACCGGGTGTTCTTCCGCTTGGCCCGCAATGCATCGAGTGCCGCTGCCGAATAGCCGGGCGCGATCACGACATCGGCCTGGGGTCCACGTGCCATCGCAGCCGCGGTGGCGTCGTCGATGGGGCGGTTGAAGGCGACGATGCCGCCGAAGGCCGACCGCTCGTCGCCCGCCAGGGCACGTTGATAGGCCGTCACCAGATCATCGGCCACCGCGACTCCACACGGGTTGGCGTGTTTGATGATGGCGCACACCGCGCGGTCACCCAGATCGTGCGCGAGCTTCCACGCGGCCTCGGTGTCGTAGAGGTTGAGGTAGCTGAGCGCGAGCCCACCGTGTTGCACCACGCCATCCCACCAGCTCGACGTTCCCACCGCGCGGTAGCGCGCGCCCTGCTGGTGCGGGTTCTCTCCGTAGCGCAGCACCTCGTCGGTGCGGGCCAACGGGATCACCAAGTGCTGGGGCAACGCCTCGCCGGCCTGCAACCACTCGACGATCGCCGCGTCGTATGCCGCGGTGCGCGCGAATGCATCCAACGCGAACTGCCGCCGGGTCGCGTCGGAGATGCTCCCGTGCTCACGCAGCTCCCCGAGGACGGTGTCGTACTGGTCCGGGCTGGTGACGATCGCAACGTGGGCGTGGTTCTTCGCCGAGGCCCGCACCATCGCCGGCCCGCCGATGTCGATCAACTCGATCGAGAGATTCGTGTGAAACGGGTAGAGATTCGACACCACCAGATCGAACGGCTCGATGCCGTACTCCGCCATATCGGCACGGTGTGCCTCATTCGTCGGGTCCGCGAGGAGTCCGCCGTGCACTTTGGGGTGCAGCGTCACCACGCGGTGGTCGAGGATGGCGGGGACGCCGGTCAGCTCCGCGACATCGGTGACGGGAATCCCGGCATCGGCGATCGCGGTTGCGGTGCCACCACTCGAGACCAGATCCCAGCCGAGCTCGTGCAGCGCCCGGGCAAACTCCACGATCCCGGTCTTGTCGTACACCGACATCAGCGCCCGCATCATTGCTCCTTCGTTATGAGTTCCTTGAGCACCGCCGGGTAGAGGCGCCGCTCGACATCTTTGATCCGCTCGTGCAACGTCTCGACCGTGTCGTCGGCCAAGACGGGCACCGATTCCTGGGCCAGGATCGGTCCGTCGTCCACATCGAGGCGAGCGAAGTGCACCGTGCAGCCGGTGACCTTCACTCCGGCGGCGAATGCTTCCTCCACCGCATGCCAACCCTTGAACGCCGGCAGCAGCGCGGGATGGGTGTTGACGATCCGATCCGGGTAGGCATCGTGGATCGGCTTCTCGAGAATTGTCCCGAACCCCGCCATTGCCACCAAATCAACCTCGTACCGGGCGAGGACGTCCACGACTTCGTGGGTGTAGGCCACCCGGTCGAAGTCACCACCGTAACTCGATCGGCGCACCAACACCGCAGGAATATCTCGGCGTTGCGCCCGCTCGGTCGCCGCACATTCGCGGTCGACCACGACCACCACAATCGGCAGTTGCGCGTCGAGCAGGGCCTGGAGAATGGTCCCACTTCCCGATGCCAAGACCCCGATCCGCATTGCTGTCAACCTACCCTGGTTGATCACATCCGCCTCGGGTCAGAGGCGGGCCACCCGAGTACCTCCGACCGATCCAGGAGACCCGTTCATGACCACGCCCCCCACCCGAGGCGAGACCGTCATCCTGGCCGGCGGCATCGTGACTGTCGTGGCGTCGTTCTTCGCGTTTTACAGCGCCGGCGGTTTCAGTGTCACCGCATGGGACAACGGGCTCTCGCCCATCGCGCTCTACCCGGTGTTCGCCGGCGGGATCTCCGCGGCGGTCGTGGCGCTGCGCCGATTCGCCAACACGGACCTGAGTGTCCGATTCGGGGGGTTCACCTGGGAGCAGGTGCACATGCTCCTCGGACTGTTCGCCCTGCTCATCACCGGTGGCTACTTCTGGCGGGGTGGACAAGGCGCCGACTTCGGCCTCGGGTTCTGGGGCATGTTCGGTGGGTCGATCGCGCTCCTCGTGGGCGCTGCGATGTTCAGCCGCGAACACTCGGGGCCGTTCGGCCCGCGTCACTGATCGACCCGAGGGTCGGCCGGGTTACAACCCCGCGACGACGCCCACCATCAGTTCGCCGGCCTCGGTCGGGTTGAGCCCGACCTGCGCACCCGCATCGCGCAGCGCGTCCATCTTGGCGGCTGCGGTGCCCTTGCCGCCCGAGACGATGGCACCGGCGTGGCCCATCTTCTTGCCCGGAGGGGCAGTGACACCGGCGACGTACGCGACGACCGGCTTGCTCATCGACGACTTGATGAACTCCGCGGCCTCTTCCTCCGCGGTGCCACCGATCTCACCGATCATCATGACGGCCTTGGTCTCGGGATCGGCTTCGAACGCCCGGAGGCAGTCGATGAAGCTCGTGCCCGGAACCGGGTCCCCGCCGACCCCCACGCACGTGGTCACACCGATGTCCTGCTGCTTCAACTCGTAGAGCGCCTGGTAGGTCAAGGTTCCGGAACGGCTCACGATGCCCACCGGGCCACCGGCCTTGGCGATGTGTCCGGCCGTGATCCCGATGTTGGCCTTGCCCGGGCTGATGATCCCCGGACAGTTCGGGCCGAGCAGCTGCACGTTCGGGTAGTCACGCTTCAACACGTTGAAGAACCACGCCTCGTCGTGCGCCGGTACGCCCTCGGTGATGACGACGATGAACTCGACACCACCCGCGGCCGCGTCCATGACCGCATCCCGCACGCCCGGCGCAGGAATGAAGACACACGATGCTGTCGCGCCCGTCTCCTTCACCGCTTCGCCAACGCTGGCGAAGATCGGAATGCCCTCGACGTCGGTGCCCGCCTTCTTCGGGTTGGTCCCCGCCACGACCTGCGTGCCGTACTCCCGGTTCAGCAGCCCGTAGAACCGGCCCTGCGAACCCGTCAGGCCTTGGTAGACGACCTTCGTGTTCTCGTCGACGAAAATGCTCACTTCACTCCCCCTCGTGGCCCTTCGGGCCGGGCCGGTCGGGCCCCGCTCGGCGAGCGCGGTATCGGTGCGTCGGATGTCCACACCTCGCTCATGAGCTCACTCCTCCGGCCAGCTCCACGACGCGGCGAGCGGCGTCGCGCATCGTGGGTTCGATCTGCAACATGTCCGACCGGTGCGGTTCCAGGATCGCCCGGCCTTCGTCGGCGTTGGTGCCGTCGAGCCGGATCACGATCGGGGCGTCGATCTTCACGCGTGCGAGCGCCTGGACGATTCCGTTGGCGACCTCTTCACCCTTGGTGATGCCACCGAAGATGTTGATGAAGATCGAGCGCACCTTCGGGTCGTTGTTGATGACCTCCATCGCACCCGCCATGACGTCGGCATTCGCGCCGCCACCGATGTCGAGGAAGTTGGCCGGCGAGCCGCCCACCTGGGTGACGATGTCGACGGTGCTCATGGCCAACCCGGCGCCGTTGGCGATGATGCCGACCGAACCATCGAGGCCGATGTACTGAAGGCCCTTCTCGTGGGCCGCTTCCTCGCGCACGTCGCGCACCTGGGTCTCGTCGTACACGCTGTAGTCGGCGTGGCGGAAGACCGAGTTGTCGTCCAAGGTGACCTTGGCATCGAGCGCGTGGACCCGGCCGTCGGGCGTGAGGATCAACGGGTTGATCTCGACGAGGTCGGCGTCGCCCTCGGTGTAGGCGGTGTAGAGCTTCATGAGGATGTCGACCGCACCCTCGGTTGCCGCGGGGTTCAGCGCTGCGGCCTCGACCCACGCGCGACACGCCGCCTCCGAAAGCCCCTCGGCCGGGTCGACATGGATCTTGGCGATGGCATCGGGGTCGGTCGCGGCCACGTCTTCGATCTCGACGCCACCCTGAGCAGAGAGCATGCCGAGGTACTGCTTGGCCGAGCGGTCGAGCGTGAAGGACGCGTAGTACTCCTCACTGATGTCGCTGGCGTGCTCGACCCAGACGACTTCGACCGTGTGGCCCTTGATGTCCATCCCGATGATGTCGGTGGCGTACCGACGCGCCTCGTCGGCGTTGGCGGCGAGCTTGATACCGCCCGCCTTGCCGCGCCCGCCGACCTGCACCTGGGCCTTGACCACGACCGGATACCCGACGCGGTCGGCCGCGGCGACCGCCGCCTCGACGTCGGTCACGGCTTCGCCGTCGGAGACGGGAATCCCGTATCGCGCGAAGAACTGCTTGCCTTGATATTCGAACAGGTCCACGGGACTCCTCGGAGTGCGACGTTGCGTACGTCCGGCCAGACCGCGACCGGTTCGATCAATGGGCGGGTTGTGCCTCCCGCGCGTCCAGCGCGGCCTCGAGCCATTCATGAATCGACACGAGGGTGGCGCCCGGGGTGAAGAGTTCGGCCACGCCGATCTCCTTCAACTTCGGGATGTCCGCGTCGGGGATGATGCCGCCGCCGAAGACCACGACTTCGTCGAGGCCGCGTTCGCGCAGCAACTCCAAGACCCGGGGAAAGAGCGTCATATGGGCGCCGGACAGCAGGGACAGGCCGACGGCATCGGCGTCTTCCTGAAGCGCGGTCTCCGCGATCTGCTCAGGCGTTTGGTGCAGACCGGTGTAGATGACCTCGAAACCACCATCGCGCAGGGCACGGGCGATCACCTTCGCACCGCGGTCGTGACCATCCAGTCCGGGCTTGGCGATGACGACTCGGTATCGGCGCTGCATGCGGCGTGAACCCTAGCGATTCGGTCGAGAAGGAGGCCAACGCACCGCACAACTGGACTCTTCGGGCATTCGATGAGTACACCCTGGAGGTGCCCACGGCCCCACGAGCTCGTCGCTCGGACCTCACCATCCTGCTCGGCGCCACGATCGCGGTCATCGTCGCCGGGATTCTCGTGGCCGCGGCGATCCTGGCGGTCACGAGCCGGGGCAAGCTCCCGAGTACGAAGGTGGCCCAGCCGTTCGGACTGGCGTCCGATATCCAGGCAAAGGTGCGCGAGGGCGGGCCGATCAACATCGCCGGGCTGAGTGGCGACGACGGCTTCTGGGTCGCAATCGAAGATCACCAGCTCGTCGCGCTCGCCGTTGCGCAGCCCCGTCCGGCCGATTGCACCCTCCGCTGGCGAGGGTCCCAGGACTCCTTCACGTGCGACGGCCGCAAGGTCGAGGTCGCCGACCTCGCCCGTTTCCGGTCCTTCACCGAGCCGTCCGGGCCCCGCAAGGGACTCCTCATGGTCGAACTCCGCAAGGTGCTGCCGGCACCCACCGCGACCACCAGCACCACGACGACAACGACAACGACCACGACGACCACGACGGCCGCCGGGTCCACGCCCTGATCGTCAGAGCTTGGTGAGTGGCGCCCACGCGAGGAGGAGGGTCTTCTCGCCGACACCGCGGAACTGCACGGTCGCCTCGGCCTTGTCGCCCTCGCCTCTGAGGTTGACGATGACACCCTCGCCGAACTTTTCGTGGCTCACGTCGTCGCCGAGCCGCAAGCCCATCTGTTCGGCGCCCCGCGCACCGGTGGGCGCCCGATCGACTCGCAGTGCGGCGGCCGCCACCGCATCGCGATGATCCGACATGCCGCGACCGCGTGACTCCGAACGACCTTGCGCCTTCATCAACGCCTCGGGAATCTCGTTCAGAAACCGACTCGGCGGGTAGTAGTCGGTCGAACCGAACAGCATCCGGCTCCACGCGTGGGTCAGGTACAGCCGTTGCTCGGCCCGGGTGATCCCCACGTAACAGAGACGACGCTCTTCCTCGAGCTCCTCGGGATCGCCGAGCGCACGGGAGTGCGGGAAGATGCCATCTTCCATACCGGTCAGGAACACGACGGGATATTCGAGCCCCTTCGCCGTGTGCAGGGTCATGAGGGTGACCAGGGATTCCTCACCGGTGGCTTCGTCGAGATCGGTGACCAGCGAGATGGCCTCCAGGAACGTCTGCACGCGGACCAGGCCGGTCGGTGCGCTCGTGAGCTCCTCCACTCCGGCGATCCCCGCGAGCCCGGAGAGATCGCCGGCGTCGAGTTGCTCGTCGAACTCACGGGCCACCCCGACCAACTCGCCGAGGTTCTCGACCCGCCCCAACGCCTCGATCGTGCGTTCGGCTTCCAACTCGGCGAGGTAACCGGTGCGGTCGAGCATCGCCTCGATGACCTCGGCCACCCCGAACTCGACGGCCGACCCTTCCAGGCCGGTCATGACCTCGATGAGATCCTTGATCCCACCGAGCGCGCGACCGGTGACACCGGCGGCGGCACCTTCGGCCAAGGCGTCGCGGAACACGACACCCGCGCCCTGCGCGTACGCCTCGATCTTGCGCACTGAGGTGTCGCCGACCCCGCGCTTGGGCACGTTGACGATTCGTTTCCACGCGACCTCGTCGTCGGGGTTGGTCAACGCCCGCAGATACCCCAGCGCGTCCTTGACCTCCCGCCGGTCGTAGAACTTGGTGCCGCCGACAATGCGATACGGGATCCCCGAACGCACGAACGACTCCTCGACCACACGGCTCTGCGCGTTGGTTCGATAGAAGATCGCGACATCCGAGTACCGCACGTGCTCGACGTCGACCAGCCGGTCGATCTCGGAGACGATGAACCGAGCTTCGTCATGCTCGTCTTCCGCGTGGTAGCGGGTGATGAGTTCGCCGCCGGCCTGTTCGGTCCAGAGATGCTTCGGCCGCCGCGCCGCGTTGTTGGCGATCACCGCGTTGGCGGCATCGAGGATGGTCTGGGTCGAGCGGTAGTTCTGATCGAGCACGATCACCGACGACTCGGGGAACTCTTCTTCGAACCGCATCAGGTTCCGATGATCAGCCCCGCGGAACTTGTAGACCGACTGATCGGCGTCGCCGACGACCATGACGTTGCGGTGTTCCTGCGAGAGGAGGCGGACGATTTCCCACTGGGCGATGTTCGTGTCCTGGAACTCGTCGACGAGCACGTGTTGGAACCGGTGGCGCCATCGGTCGAGCGCGTCGGGGTGCTCCCGGAACAGTCGCACGACGAGTAGGAGCAGGTCGTCGAAGTCGGCCGCCGACGCTTCCGCGAGCCGGCGCTGGTACTCGGTGTACACCTCGGCAATCCGCAGGTCCGGCTGCGTGACCGCCTTGGCGATCGCCTCCTCCGCATCGATGAGTTCGTTCTTCATCGCGGAGATCGAATGGTGCAGCCGCCGCGGCGGGAACCGTTTCGGATCCAGGTTGAGGTCGCGCCGCACGAAGTCGGTCAACCGAACCGCGTCGGCCTCGTCGTAGATCGAGAACGACGACCGGTATCCGAGCAGCCCGACGTCCCGGCGCAGGATGCGCGCGCACGCCGAGTGGAACGTCGACACCCACATCTTGCGCGCCACCGGACCGATGAGCGTGGCCACGCGATCCTTCATCTCACCCGCGGCCTTGTTCGTGAAGGTGATCGCGAGAATCTCGAACGGGGAGACGTTCCGTTCACTGATGAGATACGACACGCGGTGAGTGAGCAAGCGCGTCTTGCCGGAGCCGGCGCCGGCGACGACCAGGATCGGTCCGTCCGGCGCGGTGACCGCGTCGCGCTGGACCGGGTTGAGTCCCTCGAGAAGCTCCGACGCGCTCATACGGCGCATCGTACAGGTGTTCGACTCAGGATTCTGCGCCGAGCTCTCGGTCGATGCGCATCTCCTGCGTGGCATCGTCGGTCGACTTGCGGAACGCGCGGAGCAAGCGAGTCCCGTCGGCGTCCAACGTCACCGTGAACCCGCCGGACTCGTCATCGATGTCGAGCGCGAAGTACGGCTCCCAATCCGAGTCGAGTGCGAACGCGTCAGGGTCGACCCCCTGAGGGAGTCGGCGGAATCGACAACGGTCC
>JAENVU010000028.1 GCA_016650415.1 Acidimicrobiia bacterium | reverse complement strand
GCCCATGAACCAGACCCACGCCGAGAAGCGCATGCGATCGGCGATGGCCCCCGTGATGAGCGCCGGCGTGATCACCGCGAACATCATCTGGTACGACATGAACGTCAACGGCGGGATCGTCAGCTCCAGTCCCGGGGCGACCTCCTTCGCCGCGTGGTGCAACCCGAAGAAATCGAAGTTCCCGATCCAGGCGCCGGTGCCGCCGAAGGCCAGTGAGTAGCCGACCACCGCCCACAGGACGCTGACCAGGCCCAATGCAAAGAAGTTCTGCACCAGCATCCCGAGCACGTTCTTGGTCCGCACCATGCCGCCGTAGAACAACGCCAACCCCGGCGTCATGAACATCACCAGCGCCGCGGACACAATGACCCAGGCGGTATCGCCAGAATCGATCTTCACCGTCACCCTCCCGTGTGTAGGTGACGGCATTCTGCCAAGACTCAGGTCAGGCAGCGCAAACGCGGCGGTTCCTACAGGTCAGGTCGTCCACGCGTCGCGACCGTCGATCCACGGTTGCGCATGCAGCAAGGCGGCGAACTCGTTCTGGTCGCGAGGACCCGAGAACCAGTATCCCTGGGCGCGATCGCATCCGAGTCGCAACAGCTCCTGGAGCTGGCCACTCGTTTCGACGCCCTCGGCCACGACCGACAGGCCCAGCGCATGACCGAGGCTGACCACCGCGGTCACGATCGCGGAATCCTCCGAATCGGTGCCGAGGCCGTCGACGAAGGAGCGGTCGATCTTCACCGAATCGACGGGAAACCGCTTCAGATATCCGAGCGACGAATAGCCCGTGCCGAAGTCGTCGATCGAAAGTCGCACGCCGAGATCCCGCAGGGCCTGCATGGCTTCGACGGACGAATCCTCCATGAGGACGCTCTCGGTGATCTCGAGACACAGGCGGGAGGACATCGGGCCACTGCGTTCGATGACCGCGCGCACCTTCTCGGCGAGGTCGGCTTGGGCCACCTGCCGGGCGGAAAGATTGACCGCCATGGTGAACTCCGGGCTGAGCAGCCCGACTTCGTCCCACCGGGCCACCGTCCGACACGCTTCGGCCAACGCCCACTCCCCGATGGGGATGATGAGCCCGGTCTCTTCGGCCAGACCGATGAACGCGTCCGGCGTCACCAGGCCGCGGTCGGGGTTCTGCCACCGCAACAGCGCTTCGGCGCCGGTACAGCGTCCCGAGCGGAGATCCACGATCGGCTGCAGGAACAAGCGGAACTCGTCGCGTTCGAGCGCGCGCTCGAGCTGGCTCTCCAGATCCAATCGCGCGTCCAAGTTCGAACGCATCGCGTCGTCGAAAATCTCGACCTGGGCCTTGCCGTGCTCCTTGGCGCTGTACATCGCGGCGTCCGCGTCACGGAGCAAACCCTCGGCGGTGCTCCCCGGTGTCGCCAACGCGATTCCGAGGCTCGCCGAGAGCTTCCGGTCCTCGCCTTCGAGCGAGATCGGCGCCTCGATGGCCGCGAGGAGTCGACGCGCAACTTCGCGGGCTTGTTCCTCGGCGCGAGCCGGATCGAGACCTTCGCACAACACCGTGAACTCGTCACCACCGAACCGGGCCACGACATCGCTCGGGCGCATCGCGTCCCGCAGCCGTCGAGCGAGTTCGGCGAGGAGTTCGTCGCCGGCATCGTGGCCGAGACCGTCGTTGATGTGTTTGAAGCGGTCGAGGTCGAGGAACAGCACGGCGAGCGTGCCACCGTCACGCTGGGCCCGGGCCAGAGACAACGTCAGGAACTCGAGGAACAACGCTCGGTTCGGCAGGCGCGTCAGGGAGTCGTGGTTCGCCCGGTGGGCCAACAGGTCTTCGGCCACCTGACGTTCGATGGCGATCGCCGCGGTCTGCGAGAACATCAGCACGACCTCGCGCTCGAGCGCGGTGGGCTCGTGCGAGTGATCGAAGAAGATCGCGAGCGTGCCGATGATCCCCTGCGCGTTGGAATCGAATACCGGAGTCGACCACACGCCGGCAACACCACAGCGACGAGCGACTTCCCGAAGTGAGGCCGAACGCGGGTCGGCATCGATGTCCAGGACGACCGCGGTCGAGCCCAAGGCCGCGGTCGACCCGAAGGCGTCCTCGGTCCCACCGATCTGGATGTCCTCACAGGCCTGAGCCAGCTCCATCGGGATCCGCGGACCGGCACCGAGCCGCAACACCTGCCGCTCGGGATCGACGAGAAGCACGCCGCACGTCGAACCCTCGACGTGACGTTCGAGCACCTCACACAAGGTCGACAGCGTCGTTTCGAGCGGTGCACCTCGCGCGATGAGCGTCAGGATGCGCGCCTGATCGGAGACCAGTGTTTCCGCCCGCACTCGGGCGGAGATGTCACGCGTGGTGACCACGACCCCACCGATCTCGGGATCATCGCTCATGTCGCGAGCGATCGCTTCGACGTCGTGCCACACCCCGTCGGTTCCCTGGAGTCGGAACCGCACCGGCTCCACGCTCCCCGTGGCGATGTTCGCCGCCATGGCCTCCACCATTCGGGCGCGATCATCGGGGTGGACGCGCGAGGTCGGATCGGTCCAGCTCGAGTCACTGTCCTCGTAGCCGAAGAGCTCCAGCGCCGCCGGGCTCGTGTACACGATCTGACCGTCGGCGCCGACGATCGTCACGACGTCCGAGAGGTTCTCCACCAATGCCCGGAGTCGCGCATCGCTGCGCCGGGCTGCGGCCCCGGCCTCGACGCTTTCGGTGATATCGCGCGCGGTGACGACGACTCCCTCGATCTGGGGGTCGTCGAGGCGGTTGTGACCCATCGCTTCGATCACGCGAATTTCGCCCTCGACCCCGCGGATACGGAGCTTGACCGGCCCGTGGATCCCCGGCCCCGCGAAGGACTCGGCAACAATCGCCTCGGCCCGCTCGCGGTCGGCTTCGATCACGAAATCGAGACCGATCGCGCCCTGACCCTGGCCTTCCTCGAAGCCCACCATCCGTGCGGCCGACGGACTGGCGTACTTGACGCTCCCATCGGCGGCCAGGACGATGACGCCCTCGGCCAAATTCTGCACCAGCGACCGGAACCGGCCTTCGGACTCGCGTAACCGCTCTTCCGCGAGATGTCCATCGGTGACGTCGTGGGCATTGATGATCAATCCGTCGACCACCGCGTCGCCGAGCAGGTTCGTCACCTGGAGTTCGGCCCAGCGATACTCGCCGTCGGCGCGACGGAACCGGGCGACGAACGGTTCGGTCTGCGATCCGATCGGCTCGGCCGCGATCGCCGCCATCCGCTCGGTCGTTGCCGCGAGATCGTCCTCGTGGACCAGCGAACGTTCGGGAGCGAACTCGGCATCCTCGGAAAGACCGAGGAAGCGCGCCGCGGCCGGGCTGAGGTAGCGCCGGTCGAGGTCCGCCCCCACGACGACGACCCAGTCGTTCGCGTGCTCGGCCAGGCGACGGAACCGGAGTTCGCTCGTGCGCACCTCGAGTTCGGCACGGACTCGCTCGATCGCGGCGATCATCGATCCGCCCACCAGGTCGAGCGGGGCGAGGTCCTCCAGGGTGACATCCTCGGGGTCACGCAGGAGCAACGCCAGAACACCCACCGGACCACCATCGCCCGCCACCACCCAGCCACCCACTACGGGGGCCGTCGGGTCGTCGCCGAGGTCGAGGAAACCACCCGCGGTGGGGAGCGCCGCGAGCGACAGGCTCGGGGCCTCCGCATCGTTCGGCCACAGATGATCGGGCGTCTCGGTCCCGCGCACGTACACGGCCGCGGCCGTTGCACCGTAGTTCCGAGCGAGCGCGCCGAGAACCTCGACTGCGCGCGCGTCGATGGTGCTCGGGGTGGCATCCATCAGCGAGTGCGACAACGACGCAATGAGCCGTTCGATCTGGGCGCGTCGCTCGAGCTCCGCCGTGGCATCAACGCGTTCGGTGACATCTACCGCGACCGTGACCACGGAGGCGAGCGCACCCTCCGGCGTCATGATCGGCGCCGCGGACAGCGCCACCACCACGCGCGACCCGTCGCGACGGCGGAAGGTGGCCTCGCCGGCGACATCGGTACCGGCCAGCAGTTCGCGGCTGGCACTCGACAGCGCAGAACGCTGCTCCTCGCTCAGGAACGGCGGAAGTTCACCGATGACGTCGTCAGCCGACCAACCCAACAGCGCCTCACATCCGGGATTCCACAGCTGGATCCGGCCGTCCGTGTCGACCGCGAAGATCGCCGCGGGCGCGGCGCGCATCAACGTACGCAGCGTTGTCTCGCTGTGATCCCACGCCGGACGGGTGTCGTCCGCCGCGGCCGTGACCGGTTCGGGCTGGGTGACCTCGTCCATGAGCTCCGGTCCCAGGACCGCGCCGGGAACTTCGCTCAACGTCACGACCTGGCCGCCGCCCAATCGGGGTGCGATCGGGACCACCGAAATCTGCACACTCCGGCCGTCCAACGATGCGACGACCGACGATGCTCCCTCTGCCGCGATCGCCGCGACCACCGGGGCGTCGACGTCGGCGACATCCGTACCGAGCGCATCCGCCAGCACAGTGTCGGCACCGAAGCCGGTCATCACGTGCCAGGCATCGTTGGCGTACTCGATGATGCCGTCGGGGGCGGCGTAGGCCAATGCGATCGGCATCGTCGCGACCAGGACCTCGAACGGGTCCGACGCGTCGACATCGACGGGTTGCCCCTCGTGCTCGGAGGCCCGCGGGAGCGGCGGATTCGTTTCGGACTCGACGGCGCCGACGAAGACCCAACTCCCGTCGGGGCTCGGCGTGGCACCGAGGGTGATCCGCAGCGTCTCGATCACGCCGAGTTCCACCTGCATGCGAATCGGGAATGCCGACTTCGCGCCGGTCTGGCAGGCCGCGTCGATCGCTCGACGGAGCCGGTCACGGTCGTCGGCATGCACGGCGACGAGCCAGTCCCAACCCCGCGCCGCAGTCGGGATCAGACCGGTGATATCGAGGAAGTGCTGGTTCACCCGCAGAATTCCGTCTGCAGCGGTACCGCGGAAGATGCCGACTGGACTGCTCAGGGCGCGGACATCGAACTCGGTGAGTACATCCAACGGATCACGCGAACCGCCGTCACCGACCGAACGCGTGACGGTCTCATCGGTTGACAAGGACGGCAGGGGATCCACGGCCTCAATCTCGGCGGAACCATGGGCCTCCTTGAGGGGCGAACGACCTATTCCGTCGCGATGACCCGCTCTCGCAACAGCTTCGCCTTCGTCAACCCCCACCCCAGAAACACCGGTCCGAGGTCCGAATCCCCGATATCCCCCGCCGCGCGGGGCGCCAAGTCGTAAATATCAGCCGGGAATGTCCGCTCGTCGAACGGATCCCTCACCACACCGGGAACCCCGAATTGGGCAATGAACTCAGTCGGCTCTCGGTACGCGCCGCGGAGAATCGCCAGTGGTGTCGTCGGGTGCGACGCCGGATCGCGCCGGAACAGATCCGCGAGTTCCGCGACGACCCGGTCACGGACCATGGTGCCCAGCAACGGGAGATCCCCTTCGATGCGACTCACTTCCGCCGCGTCGAGCCGGCCCCAGGCCGAGACGATCGATTCCACCGACCGCGCGACCCACCCTGGCAATGCGACCGTCACGCGGTCCACGATCTCGGTGCCCGTCGATGCGAGCCGTGCCACCAGGTCGGGATCATCCACGGTCAAGATGGTGCCATGCGGATCGTCGCACTCTCGGTCTTCGAACGCATCGTGTACCACTGCCACTGCAGCGACCCATCCGATCCCGGGCGACCGACCCTCGAAGTCGACGCAGTCCTGCGGGACGGCGACGCCGACGGCCCACTCCTCGTCAGCGTTGCCGACTACAAGCGCATGGTCGGCTTCCCCGCGGCGCGCCTGCACCTCCCGGCGTTGCGTGATGCCGGACGGATCACCACCGTCGACCGGGTCGAGTACCTGACGTTCCCGCTCTGGCAACCGACGAGCGATTGACCACGCCGACCTGTGTGCGTTGTTGCACGGCGGCGCTCGATCAGGTCGCAGCCGCGACCGCGGATGGTGCTGTTCGGTTGTCAAGGGTCAGTTCGCACGCTCATGCATTCATGGGCCAGGGCCGGCGCGTGCGTATTCCGCTTTCGTGACGAGTCGTTGGTGTCCGTGGGGGCCGATGCGGCGAAGGTCGTGGAGTGTTTTCTGCATGTGGTGGTAGTGGCAGATGCGTCCGAGGTTGATGAGGTCGGTGAGT
>JAENVU010000027.1 GCA_016650415.1 Acidimicrobiia bacterium | reverse complement strand
GGTGTTGCTCGGTATCGTCGCATTGCTGGCAGTGCTCGCAATCGTGTTGATCCCGCGCAACGGGAAGCCCGATGACGGCCCGCTCCCGGTCGACCTCGAGACCCGGCTCCTCCTGGGCGAGGATCCCGACACCGACGCCGATACCGATGCCGATCGTGCCTCGGACCACGCTGACTCCGGGAGTTCGCCCGACGCGACTGCGGAGTAGGCGGAATCGGTTTCGTCGAGGATCGACGGCCCGAGCCGGACGTTCGGCTACAACGTGACGCGTTACTCGATCGTTTTTGGGGTCCGAAGGAGCTGATGTTGGATGGAGCGTGCCGACGCGCTGACTGCAATCTGCGAAGTCGCGGTCGAGGTTCTCGAAGTCTCTCCCGACGCCGTGGTCGAGGCGGCCCGTTTCGCCGAAGACCTCGACGCCGATTCGCTCGACCTCGTCGAACTCGTGATGGGCCTCGAGGAACGGTTCGAAGTCTCGATTCCCGAAGAGGACCTCAACGGCGTCGTCACCGTCGGCGGTGCGGTGGATCTCCTGCTGGCCAAGCTGTCAGCGGCTCGGTAACCCTCACGGCCGCCGGGATGGCGGGGCCCCGACGGCGCTGAAGGTGCCGATGGTCAACCGACGACGAGATTCGCGACCTCGGAAGAACGTTCCTCGGGCGGGCCCGCGAAACCGTCCTCGGTCTTCTGGAGCGTGGGAATCAGCGTGTCGTGAACGAACGAGTCGCACACCTCGCGCGAGTCCCACACCGCCACGACGAGCCAACCGCCTTCGGTCGGGCCGGCCGCGTGGTAGGTCTGGCCGGCGGGCAGCGAGCCGTCGGCCGGATGAGCGGCGCCGATGACCGCTTGATACTGGTCGGCGGTGCCACCTTCGAAGAAGTGGGTGATCAGATACGCCACGGGTTGCTCCTCACGTTGGGGTCGCGAGGGAACCTAACGACACCGACCTGAACGTTGCCCGAGGGGACTCCCCGGTCTCGGTTGCCTGCGTGACCCGGCTTCAGGCCTCGAGGACGGCCTTGCACTTCGGCACGGTGTCCTTGGGGCTGACTTTGTAGAAGGCGCCGGCGATCTTGCCCTTCTCGTCGATCACGAACGCGGACCGGATGATGCCCATGTACTTCCGTCCGTACATCGACTTCTCGCCCCACGCGCCGTACTTCTCGGCCACGACATGTTCCTCGTCGGCGAGCAGCGGGAACCCGAGTTTGTACTTCGTGTCGAACTTCGCCTGCTTGGCCGGAGCATCCGGGCTGATGACCAGGACCTCGGCGCCGAGTTTCGTGAGTTCCTTGCGATGGTCGCGGAGTTCGCAGCTCTGGGTCGTGCACCCGGGGGTGTCGGCCTTCGGGTAGAAGTACACGATCACCTTCTTGCCCTTGAAGTCGCTGAGCTTCACCTTGGTGCCGGACTGATCGACGAGGGTGAACGCGGGGGCGCGGTCTCCAACTTCCAGCTGTGCCATGAGGGGTCTCCGGTGCATCGGGGTCGACGGGACGACCCGTAGCATGCCGCGTCGTGCGCAGGTCCGAGCGAATCCATCTTCCGGTGGACGCCGATCGTGCTCGCGAGATCGCTCGGAGCGCCCTCGGACTCGACGCCGAGCTCACGGGTGCGCTCCCCGGCGCGAGCCAGTCACGCCTGACCGCGCTGGTGGTGGACGACGGCACGGACTCCGTCGTGACCCTCGAAGCGACGAACGACACCTTCCTTCCCTTCTTCCAATGGTTCTTCGGCCTGATCTTCCGATGGGAGCTGCGCCGCTCGTTGCGCTGGTGTGCGTCGGCGATCGAGAGCGTCGCGGCGGGTGACGATGCCCCGGAACCACTCGGTTCCCACCCCTTCGCGACGCCCGGTCACTTCGGTTCCGACGCCGCAACGTTGATCGCGACGGTCGCATTCGCCGGGCTGCTGACGGCCTTTGCCGCCGCATTGTTCGGCCAGCTGAGCGACCCGGTGGCCAAGACGTTCCACATCTCGAACGGGGGGTTGGGTGAGGCGTTGGCGATCACCAGGTTGGGTGCGTTGGTGGCGCTCGGCGCCGGGGTGTTGGCCGACCGGGTCGGCCGGCGCCGGATTCTCCTGGTGGCGCTCGTGGCGCTGTGCGCCGGCAACGCCGTCTCCGCGATCGCACCGAACTTCGAGGTCTTCACCCTGGGGCAGATCTTCGTGCGGGCGGGAGTGAACACCGCGTTCGTCGTCGGTGGTATCGCAGTCGTCGAAGAGGCGCCCGAGGGTGCCCGGGCATTCGCCGTGTCGATGTTGGCCTTGGCGTCGGGCGCGGGGTACGCCGTCTCGGTCGTGCTCCTCCCGTTGGCCGACGTCGCTCCCGAGTTCTGGAGAGCGGTCTTCGGCGTGAGCGCCATCAGCGTCGTGTTGGTCCCGGCGATTTCGCGGAGGCTGCGCGAGACCCAACGGTTCACGAGGCTGGCTGCCCGGACGTCGGAGCGAGGCAGATTCCGAGAGGTCGTCGACCGTCGGTACGGACCGCGGCTCCTGCTCCTCGCGGCAGTGGGATTTCTCTCGAACGTCTTCAGCGCACCATCCGCGGGGTTCACGAACCGTTTCCTCAGCGACGAGCGAGGCTTCTCCAACGGTCAGATCGCGGGCCTGCGAGGCATCACCAACGGCGTACCGGGGCTGATCGGGATCCTGCTCGCCGGTCGACTCTCCGAATCGCGAGGCCGGCGACCCGTTGCCATCGTCGGCCTGCTGGTGGGTTCGGTGTTGACGATGGCGTTCTTCGTCAGTTCCGGCGCGCTGCTCTGGATCTTCTCGGGGCTGGCGGTCGTCGCCGGCGCGTCGGGAACGTTGTCGGTCGGAACGATGGATGCCGAGCTGTTCCCGACCGAGGCGCGGGGCACTGCCAACTCACTCCTGCTGATCATGTCGGTACTGGGTTCTGCGACCGGCTTGCTCCTGGCGGGTTTCCTGTCGGATCGGTTCGGTGGTCTCGGTGTGGCCATCGCCGTGTTGGGTATCGCACCGGTCTTCGCCGCGGTGTTCCTCCTCCCCCGGCTCCCGGAATCTTCGGGCCGTGCCCTCGACGACGTGAGTCCCTCCGAGGTCTGAGCGCGTCACCCGACTCGGCCGGAGTCCGATTCAAGAACTTTGGGAGTTGGCGTCGATATGTCCATTTGCCGGACTGTCGAAAGGAGGACCCTCTGCCCACTCCCGCGAGCGATGTTGCCCATCTGCTGCGCAGAGTGGGATTCGAGGCCACCGCAGCCGAGATCGGCGCGCTGACCCCGCTCGACCTGCCCGCGATCGTCGACACCGTGCTCGACGTGAGTCCCAACCCGGTCGATACGCCGCCGGCCAGCCTCACCGATGCGAACGTCGGTGACTGGCAGAAGATGGTCGACCTCACGCAGTGGTGGCTCGACCGTATGGCCACGGTGCCTCGCCCCTTGCAGGAGAAGCTGGCCTTCTTCTGGCACGGGCACTTCGCGACCCAGGTGAGCAAGGTCGGGCGGGCGATCGACATGTACGACCAGAACCGCCTGTTCCGTACCGCGGGCCTCGGGAGTTTCGAGACGCTCGTGCAGCAGATGTCGGTCCAGGTCGCGATGCTGATCTACCTCGACAACGACCCCAACGAGAAGGGCGCGCCCAACGAGAACTTCGCTCGGGAACTGATGGAGCTGTTCACGCTGGGGGTGAACCAGTACACGCAGGCCGACGTCGTCTCCGCGGCCCGCGCCTGGACCGGTCACAACGTCGACTACGGCGCCGAACCCCGGATCTACCGCTTCTACCCGAACCGTCACGACACCGATCCGAAGCCGTTCATGGGAGAAACGAAGAACTGGGACGGGCCCGAGATCATCACCCGGATCCTGACGGTCGAACCCCAGCGATCGATCGCGGCTCGCTTCATTGCGAAGAAGCTCTGGACCTTCTTCGCCTACCCGAACCCGTCGAGTGCGCTGCTCGACACCCTGACCACTGCATTCGTCAACTCGAATCTCGACATCAGTGCGCTCCTGCGCACGATGTTCCTCGCCCCCGAGTTCTATTCGAACGCCGCCCGGCAGGGATTGGTACGCGGCCCCGTCGAGTGGATCGTCGCCTGTCTGCGCGCCACGGGGATGACCGCGCGGGAGACGAACCCCCAGTGGTGGATGGAAGACATGGGTCAGCAGCTGTTCGAACCGCCCAACGTCGCGGGGTGGAAGAACAATGCCTACTGGCTGAACAGCACCGCGCTGTGGGCGCGGGCCGGCTTTGCCCGCAACATCACCTGGAAGGCGCACGAGGCGGGCTTCCTCATGGAGATCACGACCCGCACCGCACAGAACCAATACGTGATGTCGGCGGCACAAGCGGTCGATCTCGCACTCA
This sequence comes from Acidimicrobiia bacterium, assembly GCA_016650415.1. Taxonomy (GTDB): domain Bacteria; phylum Actinomycetota; class Acidimicrobiia; order IMCC26256; family JAENVU01; genus JAENVU01. Next base: position 22,281 of record JAENVU010000027.1, on the reverse strand, counting down.
CCCGCTTCGGACGCGACCCCGCGACGAACTCGGTGTCGCCGTGGGTCCGGAGCGTCTTGATCAACTGGCTCACGACCCAACGCGGGAGCGAGGGCGCGCCCACCTATTCCTGGCGGGACTGGGCCGCGATCAATCTCACCACCATGACCATGCTCACCCCGGATGTGTTGCTCGCATGAGGAGTCGACCGTGAACGCCGATGAGTTCGACGACCTCGCCCTTGCCCGCCTCTCCCGGCCGGCCCCGTTGCCGGGGGGTCTGAGCCGCCGCCGCTTCCTGCAACTCGCGGGTGCCGGTGCGGGCGCGGCATCGATCGGAACGATGATCTCAAACCTGGATGCCTTCGCGGCACCACCCGTCGGGGCCGGTGACGGCATCCTCGTCATGATCATGATGGAGGGCGGCAACGACGGACTCAACACCGTGGTCCCGACCGGCGAATCCCGCTACTACCAACTGCGGCCGGGTCTGGCGATTCCGGCCGCCTCGGCGCTGCCGATTGCCGCGGGCGTCGGGCTGCATCCCGCGTTGGTGAAACTCAAGGCGCGGTTCGATCAGGGCGACGTTGCCGTCGTGCAGGGTGTCGGCTACGCGAACCCCGACCTCAGTCACTTCACGTCGATGGGAATCTGGATGAACGGCTGGGGCGGTGGCGCGCAGCCCGGCGGACCCACGGGGTGGTTGGGTCGCTATCTCGACGGTTTGCCGAACGCGGCGACCGAAAGCCTCTACGGCGCGGTGATCGGGACGTCGGTGCCGCTGCACATGGTCGGATCGGTGGCCCGCGCGTCGGGTCTCCCCCAGAACATCGGTGGTGCCTTCGGCCTCGATCGGCGCGACCCCAGCGACGCGCGGATGTTCGATGCCATCGGCGCGTTCTCCGGCGGCGCGACCGGTATCGGCCAATGGGGCGACATGGTGGCCCAGGTGGAGCACAACACCTTGGAACTCACTCAGCGCATCCAGCCCGCGTACCAAGGCACCTTTCCCGACTCGCACCTGGGACGACAACTGACGCTGGCCGCGAAGCTGATCAACACCAACCTCGGCATCCGAGTCTTCAGTACCAGTATCGGTGGGTTCGACACTCACTCCGGCCAGAGCGGCGACCACGCGAACCGGTTGTCCGAGATCGACGGCGCGCTCGACGCGTTCTTCACCACGCTGTCACCGGCCTGGCGGTCGCGTGTGACCGTCATGACCTTCTCCGAGTTCGGGCGCCGGCCGGAACGCAACGACGACCTCGGCACCGATCACGGGACCGCGGCTCCGCTCTTCGTGGTGGGATCGAAGGTCAAGGGCGGTGTCTACGGCAATCCCTCACGCACGACCGACCTGGATCGATACGGCAACCTGAAGCACCACATCGATTTCCGGTCGGTCTACGCGACGGTGCTCGAGACGTGGTTGCGCGCGGACAGCACCCAGGTGCTCGGCTACAACTTTGCCAAGCTCGGCCTGTTCGAAGGCGGTCCGGACGGTGGGTCGACGGCCACGAGCCGACCGAGTCGGTATCGCCGCAAGCGCCTCACCGTCTGACCGGGCCCGGCCGGCCGGCGTGCGCTATTCGGGTGAGCGACGCCGGAGGCCGTGCCCGAAGAACCCGCCTTGGGGTCGGGCATGAGCGTGGTAGTGGTCGGGAATGTTGCGCATGTTGTCGTCGACGTAATGCGTGAACTCGAAGTGGGTCGCCACGACGGTTCCGAGCATCGTGTGCATGTGCGCGAGTTCTTCGCCGGGTGGGTCGATACCGTGCCCGCGCCACACGACCATTGGCACGGAACAGATCTCGCACTCCGCGATCCAACAGATGTCGTCCTCGTGGAACCACTCGGTGATCTTGGCGGCCTCGCAGAGGTCGCAATCGTCGGAAAATGCGCGGTCGTTGGCATCAGTCATCGCGGTCCAGCCCTTCCCGGAGTTCACGGACGAACGCGGCTGCGCCCTCCGAACCTCCACCTTCGAGTAACCGACGGATGAGCGCGCTCCCGACGATGACTCCGTCGGCATGCGCCGCGGCTTCGCGAGCCTGACTCGGGTTCGAGATCCCGAGGCCGAGCAGGACGGGAAGGTCGGTTGCCGCCTTGAGTCGTCGACCCATCTCACCGGCTTCGACGGCGAGTTCGGTGCGTTCGCCGGTGATTCCGAGTAGGGCAATGCCGTACACGAACCCTCGACTGCGCGCGCAGATGGCCGCGAGTCGTTCGTCGGATGTCGTGGGCGCGGCCAGGAGCACCGTCTCGACCCCGGCCGCGTCGGCGGCGTCGGCCCAGCCGTTGAGTTCGTCCAACGGCAAATCAGGAACGATCGCGGCCTGGACGCCGGCCCCGGCGAGGCGCTGCGCGAAGCGTTGATGACCCATGTGATGGACCGGGTTGTAATAGGTCATCACCGCGAGGGGCACCGCGATGTCGGCACCGGCCAGTTGATCGATGATCCCGGCGGGCGTCGCGCCGATGTCGAGGGCGCGTTGGGAGGCTTCCTGAATCGTGCGACCGTCCATCACGGGGTCCGAGAACGGGATACCGATTTCGATCGCGTCGGCCCCGGCATCGGCGACGGCGCGGACGATGTTGAGCCAACCGTGGCCGAGTCCCCCGGTCACGTACGGAACCAACAGCTTCCGACCCGACTCCCGAGCCGCGCGGAGCGACGACTCGAGGGTCATGCCAGCGTCTCGCCCGTGAGGAGTTCTGCCACCTGCATCGCGTCCTTGTCGCCGCGCCCCGACAGGGTGACGAGGACCGTGGATCCGAGCGGGACCCGCTTGCCGGCCTCGCGCATCAACCAACCGATCGCGTGCGCCGGTTCGAGCGCAGGCATGATCCCTTCGGTGGCGCAGAGTTCCTGGAGACCGGCCAGGGCTTCGGCGTCGGTGGCCGAGTCGTACGACGCACGGCCGTCGGCGGCGAGTGCGGCGTGTTCCGGGCCGACGCCGGGATAGTCGAGCCCGGCGCTGATCGAGTGGGCTTCGAGGATCTGACCGTCCTCGTCCTGCAGGTAGAGCGAGCGCGCGCCGTGCAGCGCTCCCGGGACGCCGCGACTGACCGAGGCGCCGTGACGGCCCGACTCGAGGCCGAGCCCGGCGGCTTCGACGCCGATCAACTCGGCGTCGGTCTCGAGGAAGCCGGCAAAGGTGCCCATCGCATTCGAACCCCCGCCCACGCAGGCGACGACGAAGTCGGGATCCGCGCCGCCGAGCATTTCCCGCGTCTGCTCGCGTGCCTCGTCGCCCACGATGCGTTGGAACTCCCGCACGATCCAGGGGAACGGATGGGGGCCGACCACCGAGCCGATGCAGTAATGGGTCGACTCCACGCTCGCGACCCAGTCTCGGAGCGCGTCGTTGATCGCGTCCTTGAGGGTTGCGCTCCCCGAGGTGACCGGGATGACCTCCGCGCCGAGCAACTGCATGCGGAACACGTTGAGCGCTTGGCGTTCGACGTCGACCGCACCCATGAAGACGATGCAGTCGAGCCCGAAGAGTGCGCAGGCGGTCGCGGTCGCGACGCCGTGTTGGCCCGCGCCCGTCTCGGCGATCACCCGTTGTTTGCCCATGCGTTTGGTGAGCAGCGCCTGTCCGAGCACGTTGTTGATCTTGTGGGATCCGGTGTGGGTGAGGTCCTCACGTTTGAGGAACACGCGCACGCCGAGCCGTTCGGAGAGCCGGTGACATTCCGTGACCGGCGTCGGCCGCCCGGCGTACTGGGCCAGGAGCGTGGCGTATTCGAGCCGGAAGGCATCCGAGGCCCACGCAGTGCGGAACTCGGCCTCGAGTTCCTCGAGCGCGGGCACGAGCGTTTCGGGTACGAAGCGACCACCGAACTCGCCGTAGCGGCCGAGACCAACAGGTTCTGGGCCCGGTGGGCCCAAGGTGACAGCGTCACCGCGGCGTGGCGCGAACAATGCACTCTCCCGAGTTCGAGGAACCTTCATGATACGGACACCGGTTCGCCGCGGTGCATCCAATCGCAGATCGCGACCGGGAGTTCCTCAATATTCTGCGAGTTCGTCGAACTCCCAGTTGTACGGCGCATCACTCACCATCGGTGGGCGGTCGTCGTCCTCGACGTCGTCACCGATCGATCGCGCCTCCTGAATGAAGCGGCGGAGTTTCCGGGCATCCTTGCGCCCCGGTGAGGATTCGACGCCCGTCGAGACGTCGACGCCCCACGGTCGCAGCCGTCGGATCGCATCCCCGACGTTGTCGGCGGTCAGACCGCCCGCGACCAACAACCGAATGCCGCCGGGGGCACCCTCGGCGAGTTTCCAATCGAAGAGGCGTCCGGAACCGGGATCGGGTGAATCGACCAGGATGACGTCGGCCGGTCCGTTGCCGACGGACGCCAACGCCGGATCTCCGGCCGCGAAGGCCTGGATGACGAAGGTCGTCCGCTCGCGAATCCAGCGCACTTCCGAGAGTGGCTCACGACCGTGCAGTTGAGCGCCGGTCAGGCCCGCGGCGTTGACGACCTCGATGACGCGTTCCGGGCGTTCGTCGCGGAAGACGCCGACGGTCACCGTGCCGGTCGGGAGCCGTCGCGTGATCTCCCGAGCGGTTTCCACGCGCACCTGCCGGCGGCTGCCCGGGGCGAACACGAACCCGAGCGCGTCGGCACCCATCGCTACCGCGAGGAGCGCGTCCTCCTCGTTCGTGATGCCGCAGATCTTGACGAACACAGAACCGGAACGGTACCGCCTCCCCCGGGGTTCCCCGTGGACCTTTTGACGAGGGAATCAGACGTCGATGAGGCGGCCGTTGAGGTAGTCGTCGTAGGCCGCCAGGTCGAGGAACCCGTGGCCGGAATAGTTGAAGAGGATGACCCGCTCCTCCCCCGCCTCCTTGGCGGCCAATGCCTCGTCGATGGCCCCGCGGATGGCGTGACCGGTCTCGGGCGCCGGCACCTTGCCCTCGGTTCGGGCGAACCGGACCGCGGCTTCGAACGTCTTGCCCTGCGGGTACGCAATCGCCTCCATCCGGCCGTGCTGCACCAGGTTCGAAATGATCGGGGCATCGCCGTGGTAGCGGAGCCCGCCTGCGTGAATCGACGGTGGCATGAAGTCGTGACCGAGGGTGTACATCGGCAGGAGCGGCGTCATACCGGCGGTGTCGCCGAAGTCGTACTCGAAGGCACCTTCGGTGAGCGTCGGGCAACTCGACGGCTCGACGGCCACCAACCGGACCTCCGGGTCCCCCATGAAGGGCAACGCGAGGCCGGCGAGGTTCGAACCGCCGCCGCAGGAGGAGATCACGACGTCGGGACGGTCCTCGCCGGCGAGCGCGAGCTGATCCTTGGCCTCGAGTCCGATGATGGTCTGGTGCAGCAGGACGTGGTTCAGCACCGACCCGAGCGCGTAGTGGGTATCCGCGCGTGGAGCCGCGTCGGCCACCGCGTCGGAGATGGCCATGCCCAGCGATCCGGGGCTGGTCGGATCGGCAACCGGCGACGGCACGACCGACGCACCCCAGGTCTCCATCAGGATCCGTCGGTACGGCTTCTGTTCGTAGGAGGCCCGGACCATGTACACCTTGCACTCGATGTCGAACTGCGCGGCCGCGAACGCGAGGGAACTCCCCCACTGCCCGGCTCCGGTCTCGGTGGTGAGTCGGGTGATCCCCTCGGCCGCGTTGTAGAAGGCCTGCGGGACTGCGGTGTTGGGCTTGTGCGAACCCGCGGGCGAGACGGATTCGTCCTTGTAGTAGATCCTCGCCGGGGTGCCGAGCGCCTGTTCGAGCCGTTCGGCTCGGACCAGCGGAGTCGGACGCCAGAGTCGCAGGATGTCGATGACTTCGCCGGGAATGTCGATCCAGGCCTCGGTCGACACCTCCTGGCCGATGAGCCCCATCGGGAACAACGGCATGAGATCGTCCGGTCCCACCGGTTGGTTGGTGGCCGGGTGAAGGGGTGGTTCGAGGGGTGCCGGGAGATCCGGGAGCGCGTTGTACCACGCGGTCGGGATCTGGTCCGACCGAAGATCGAATCTCGTCATGTGGTCCTCCTCAGCGCGCGACCACGGTGGCCGCAACCATCGACCGGGCCAGCGTAGAGGCGTCGGGGCTCCGCACGAGCGCCTCTCCCACGAGGAGCGCGTCGAATCCCGCCTCGGCCATGCGGGCCGCGTCGTCCGGCGTACGGATCGCGCTTTCCGCCACCGCGATCGTCCCCGCCGGAATCCCGGCGATGAGACTGACCGAACCGTCCAGGTCTTCGGCGAAGGTTCCGAGGTTGCGGGCGTTCACACCGATGATCGCCGCGCCGAGCGCGACGCCTCGCGCGACCTCGGCGTCGTCGTGGGCTTCGACCAGTACCGCCAGGCCGAGCGCAGCGGCCAGACCCGCGAGGTCGTCGACGAGCGAGTCGTCGGGCAGGGCGCTCAGGATCAGCAGGACGGCATCGGCGCCGACGGCCCGGGATTCGTAGACCTGGACCTCGTCGAGGATGAAATCCTTGCGCAACACCGGCAGGTCGACCGCCTCGCGAGCCGCTTGGAGGTCGGCGATGGCTCCGCCGAAATAGGGAGCGTCGGTGAGCACACTGAGCGCCGTGGCCCCTCCGGCGGCGTACTCGGCGGCGAACGCGGCCGGATCGAGATCGGGAGCGAGATCTCCCTTCGAGGGCGACCGGCGCTTGATCTCCGCGATCAGGCCGGGATGCGCATCGGCGCGCCGCAGGGCGGCACGGAAGTCGCGGGTCGGGGGTGCGTCGAGCGCGGTGGCCCGGAGGAGGTCGCGGGTCTGAGGGTGCCGAAGCACGGTGACCTCGTCGCGCTTGGTCGTGAGGATGCGATCGAGGACCGTCATGAGGGGCGAAGTCTAGGGTTCGCCCATGAGTTACTCCTTTCCCGACGGCTTCGTCTGGGGTACCGCGACGGCAGCGCACCAGGTCGAGGGTGGTACCTGGAACAACGACTGGTGGGCCTTCGAACACCAGGCCGATTCGGGGACCGTCGAACCCGCGGGTGATGCCTGCGATCACTACTGGCGCTACCCGTCGGACATCGCCCTGCTGGCCGACCTCGGCTTCGGGGCCTACCGCTTCTCACTCGAGTGGTCCCGCATCGAACCGGAGGCGGGCGAGTTCTCCGTCGCCGCCCTCGACCACTACCGGCGGATGTGCGCCACCACCCTCGACCACGGCCTCATCCCGGTCGTCACGTTCCACCACTTCACGACACCGCGCTGGGCGGTGACCGACGGCGGATGGACCGATCCCGCGATCGTCGATCGGTTCGCCCGATTCTGTGAGCGGTCGACCGCGCACCTCGGAGACCTCATCGGGATGGCGACGACGATCAACGAGCCCAACATCGTCTCCTTGATGGGGCACATGGTCGGTGCGTTCCCGCCCGGGCATCACGATCTCGGCGAATACGCGCTCGCGAACGATCACCTCAGGGCGGCGCACCGGAAGGGATACGACGCGATCAAAGCCGGGCCGGGACACTTCCCGGTGGGATCGACCGTCGCGATGGGCGACTGGTGGGCGCCCGAAGGCTCGGAGGCGGTGCTCGAATCGACCCGCTGGATGCACGAGGGCCAGCACCTCGAAGCCGCGGCCGGCGATGACTTCATCGGCGTGCAGGCGTACTCGCGGACCCGGCTCGGCGCCGACGGAATGCCGACGGGACCCGAGGAGGGAGTCGAGACGCTGATCATGGGATACGAGTACTGGCCCGACGCGCTCGAAGTCAGCATTCGATCCGCCGCGTCGATCACGGGCTCACCGGTCATGGTGACCGAGAACGGGATCGGGACGACCGACGACGAGCAGCGGGTTCGGTACGTGACCGATGCCCTCGGCGGTCTGACGCGTTGCCTCGATGACGGGATCGACGTGCGCGGATACTTCTACTGGTCCCTGCTCGACAACTTCGAGTGGGCGCTGGGCTACGGACCCCAGTTCGGTCTGATCGGAGTGGATCGTGACACCCAGGCGCGCACGGTGAAGGCCAGCGCCGAGTGGCTCGGCGCGATCGCCCGGGCCAACCGACTCCCGTGATGCACTGACGTCAGGCCGGACTCGACCCGGCCGTCAGTCGGCGAACGGTATGCCCGTCGCGGCGCCGCTGGTTGCTGGTGCGTCGGGTGAGCTGAGGCGCATCCCCGAGGACCAGTGCATTCGGAAGATCAGCATCGCGCCGCCCCCGAGCACCAACAACGAAAGCGCCTGACCGATCCCGGCCTCGCGCTGGCCGCCGGATCCGGAACCGCTGACGACCCCGGGGGCCGCGATCCGGAAGACGGCGTAGAGACCGAACGAGAGCGCCATCAGTACGACGAACATGGCAACGAAGCACACCGCGTAGCGGAACGCGGCGTCGACCCGCGCCCCGGACGAATCCATGAATCCGGGCGCGTGGACCATTCCCCGGCGCTGGCGCTGGTGGAAGCTCCAGATCAATCCGGCTGCGAGGAGCACCAGCCCAGCCTGGACCGCGCCCCGCCAGATCGTGTCGTTGCCGCGGCTGATGGAGTCCAACCGGCCACCGGAGAACGAGGACTGGGCGGAATCGAGCAACCCGGGACCGGAGTAGCCCCCGAACCGGTGGGACGCCGGGACGATGAAGCGGCTGAGTTGCGAGACCACGGCGTAGGTCGCGAACAGCGACACGTAGATCGACAGGATGGAGACCGCGTCGAGATACCGCGCGACCGTGCGGGTGCGCTCGATATCGGGCTCGCGGCGGGCCGAGATCAACACGATGATGGTGGCGATGACCACCACGATCGTGGCACTGACGATGATCGACGAGTTCATGCCCCGTCCTCCCCTGCTGGACTGATCGAAACGCTAGGACTCGATCGTCGGTTGCGAGGGGATACCCACGCGATTCAGAGCGCGGCGTCGGGTTCTGCCGTCGGGAGGAGTTGCACCAGCACCTGATGACCGTCGACCGTGGCGCCCGCCGGGGGCTCGATTTCACGGCGGACGTAGCCCAATGCGATCCCCGCGGTTGCGCTGGTGATCGTGCCCACTGCCTTGTCGTCGATCGTGATCGGGGCACCGACCGGCAGGACGAGGTCCGCGGCCTCCGGGACCACATGACGGAGAAATCGGTTCACGTGGCCACGCGAGTCGATCCGGCACACGAGTTCCTGGCCGATGAAACACCCCTTCGTGAAGCTCACTGCGTCCTGTTCCAGCATTGCTTCCTGCGGGATGACGGTCTGGTCGAGTTCGGCGCCCAGGCGGGGAACGCCGGCGGCAATCCGGCGGGCTTCGTCCGCCGCCCGGGTCGCGTCGTCCACGGGTGCGGCCGGCTCGATGCTGATGTCGACCTTGGTGCGGATCACGAAGCGGGCGAGCGAGCTCCGGAGCTGTTCGCCCCACCCGGGTTCGGTGTCGAGGAGCGCGTCGTCGCCGTCGCGGGTGATGCCGGCGAGTACATCCACCTTTCCCTGCGGCGTGAGCAGGAGCGTCGGTCTGCGCTCGCCCGGCACGATCCCGTCGAGATCCTGGGACAGCAGGCTCTGCAGGAACGTCCAGGTATCCGCACCGCTCACGCGGACCCGGTCGCGGTGGGTGCCGACGGCGGTCATGCGGGATCCACCGACATCAACCGGCGGGACGCTTGGGCGGCAGACAGCAGGGCCTTGGCCTTGTTGTGACATTCCAAGTCCTCGGACTCCGGGTCACTGTCGGCCACGACCCCCGCCCCCGCCTGGACGCTGGCCTGCTCGCCGCGCCAGACCATGGTGCGGATGGCAATCGCGGTGTCGAGATTCCCCGAGAAGTCGAGGTAGCCCACGACCCCCGCGTAGGGGCCGCGCTTGACCGGCTCCAGTTCGTCGATGATCTCCATCGCCCGCACCTTGGGCGCTCCGCTGACCGTGCCGGCCGGGAAGGTCGCGCGCAGGACATCGACGGTCGACCGACCGGGTGCGAGCTCACCCGAGACCTGCGAGGTCAGGTGCATGACGTGCGAATACCGCTCGAGGATCATCAGCTCGTCGACCTGTTCGGTGCCGAAGGTGACGACTCGGCCGACATCGTTGCGGGCCAAGTCGACCAGCATGACGTGCTCCGCTCGCTCCTTCGGATCTTCACTCAACTCCGCGGCCATCCGGCGGTCGTGCTCTTCGGTGCGACCGCGGAACCGGGTCCCGGCGATCGGTCGGCTGATGACTCGCCCGCCGGTGACCTGCACCATGGGTTCGGGAGACGAACCCACGATCGTGGCTTCGTCGTGCCGGATGAAATACATGTACGGCGACGGATTGACCTGGCGCAGCACGCGGTACACGTCGAAGGGGACGTAGACGCCTTCGAGATCGAACCGTTGCGCCAGGACCACCTGGAAGATGTCTCCGGCGAAGATGTACTCCCGGGCGGCCTCCACCGCGCGCCGGTACATGTCCGATCCCATGGCGCTGGTGAACGGCGGGAGTTCCGACAAGGAGTCCGCGGGTGGTGGGGACGGCGTGTACGGGAGCGGTCGGGCCAACTCCCCCACCAGCTCGTCGATCCGCCGGTGGGCGCGTTCGTACGCGGTGTCGAGATCGGCATCCGACATGCCGTCGGCAATGAAGACGTTCTCGATCAGGTAGAGCCGTTGTCGGTAGTGGTCGAACGCAGTGACGTGACCGGTCAGCGTGAGCACCGCGTCGGGCCAGCCGACCGGGTCGTCCGGGACATTGGGGAGCCGTTCGACTTCGCGGACGACGTCGTAGCCGAGGTACCCGACGACCCCGCCGTGAAAGGGCGGCAGCCCGTCGAACTGGGGCGCTCGGTAGTGCTCCAGCAGCGCTTCGAGTGCGGCCAGCGCACCGCGGTCGGTGGGGACACCGGGCGGAAGCTCACCCGTCGCCTCGACCTCGGTGCCCCGAGCCACGAGGGTCAGCACCGGGTCGCGACCGATGAACGAGAACCGGCCCCAATGTTCGCCGTGCTCCACGGACTCCAGCAGGAAACCGTCTCCGTCTCCGACCAACTTCGCGAACGCCGACACGGGCGTTTCGAGATCCGCCAACACCTCGCGCCAGACCGGCACCACCGAGTACTGCCGGGCGAGTGTGCGGAACTCGTCGATCGACGGGCTGGGCATCGTCACCGGGGTCCGGGATCGGCGCCCGAGCCGAACGCTCGGAAGAAGCACGACCGCTCGCCCGTGTGACAGGCCCCTCGACCTTCCTGTTCGACCTCGAAGAGGAGACAGTCGGCGTCGCAGTCGTAGGCCGCGCCGCGCACGTATTGGCGGTCACCCGATGTCTCGCCCTTGCACCAGTATTCCTTCCGGCTCCGGCTCCAGAACCAGGTGCGTCCGGTCTCGAGCGTCCGCCGCAAGGATGCTTCGTTCATCCACCCCATCATCAGCACCGTGCCCGTGCCCGTCTCCTGGATGATGGCGGGGACGAGACCGTTGCCATCGAACGTGACGCCGGCGATCTCGGCCTCGGTGTAGGCGATCGGGGTGGGAGTCGGGGTCGAACTCGGCATGAGGTCGAGCGTATCGCCCGCCTGGCGCGAGCCCCCAAGCATTCAAATGACAGACTGCCCCGCTGTGACGGCCTCAGCCCCCCACGCGCTCCGACGCATGGTCGAACTGATTCGCCATGGCGACGTCCGTCGTGATCCCTGGTACTGGCTCAACGACCGGAACGATCCCGAGGTCATCGCGTATCTCGACGCCGAGAACGAATACACCGAGACGGTCCTGGCGCCGACGGTGTCGCTCCAGGAGCAGATCTTCAACGAGATTCGCGAGCGGATCCAGGAGACGGACGTCTCACCACCGGCCCGGAAAGGGGATTGGGACTACTTCACCCGTACCTTCGAGGGGTCCCAATATGCGTGGCACGGCCGGCGGCCGACCGGAGCACCCGCAGGGACCGACGAACAGGTCATCCTCGACGAGAACGAACTCGGTGCGGACCTCGAATACTTCTCCCTCGGCGGCTTCGCTGTCTCCCCGAATCAGCGGTTGCTGGCCTATTCCTTCGACGACGACGGCGGTGAGCGGCACCGGTTGCGGTTCCGTGACATCGAGACGGGTGCCGATCTCGCCGACGAGATCCCGGAGACGTACTACGGGATCTCGTGGGCCGATGACAACGAGACGATCTTCTACGTCCTGCCCGACGAGGCGATGCGACCATTCGAGGTCTGGCGGCACACCCTCGGGACTGCCGAGGACGTTCGCGTGTTCCACGAGCCTGATGAGCGCTGCTTCCTCTCGGTGGGGCGCACCCGGAGCGGTGGGGTCATCGTCATCGGATCCGACTCGAAGCTCACGAGCGAAGTGCATCTCATCGATCCGACCGACCCGACCCGCCCACCTCGGATCGTCGAACCCCGCACCGAGGATGTCGAGTACAGCGTCGATCATCATCGCGATGCCGAGGGCAATGATTCGCTCTTCATCGTCACCAACGTCGACGGTGCGAAGAACTTCAAGGTCATGCGCGCGCCGTTGGCGACGCCCGGGCGCGCCCAGTGGACCGAGGTCCTCGGCCACCGCGACGACGTCAAGATCGACGACATCGACGTCTTCCGGGACGCGGTGGTCGTCTCCGAACGGTGTGCCGGCCTGGAGCAGCTTCATGTGATCGGCCTGACCGGCGACCCGTTCGATCGACTCGTCGCAATGGACGACCCCGTGTACAGCGTGTGGTCGGGACACAACCTCGAGTTCGTGACCGACCACTTCCGATTCGGATACACCTCGTTGGTCATTCCTCCGAGCGCCTACGACGAACCGCTGCGCGGCGGGTCACGGACGCTGGTGAAGCGCACCGAAGTGCTCGGCGGCTACGACCCGGAGCGCTATTCGTCGGTGCGCCTGTGGGCAACGGCACCCGACGGTACGCAGATCCCGATGTCGGTCGTGCACCGTCGCGACTTGGTGCTCGACGGTTCGGCCCCCGCTCTCGTGTACGGCTACGGGAGCTACGAATCGTCGATCGACCCGACGTTTTCCTCGATTCGGCTCAGCCTGCTCGAGCGGGGCTACGTATTCGCGATTGCGCACATCCGCGGCGGCGGTGAACTCGGTCGCAGCTGGTACGAACAAGGCCGGCTGCAGTCCAAGCGCAACACCTTCGAAGACTTCATCGCCTGCGCGGAACACCTCTGCGCGGCGGGGTACACCGCTCCGGAGCGACTCGCCGCGAGAGGCGGGAGCGCCGGCGGTCTCCTCATGGGTGCGGTCGTCAACCAGCGCCCGGACCTGTTCCGAGCGGCAGTCGCCGAAGTGCCGTTCGTCGATGTGGTGACCACGATGCAGGACGTGGATCTCCCGCTCACGGTGACGGAGTGGGAGGAGTGGGGCAACCCCCTCGACGACCCGGCCGCCTACGACTACATGAAGTCGTATTCGCCGTACGACAACGTGGTCCCGCAGGAGTATCCGGCACTGCTCGTGACCGCCGGACTCAACGACCCGCGGGTGAGTTACTGGGAACCCGCGAAGTGGGTCGCCAAACTGCGAGCGACCAAGACCGACGATCGGACGCTCCTGCTCAAGACCGAGATGGGCGCTGGTCACGGTGGCCCCTCGGGTCGCTACGACGCCTGGCGAGACGAAGCGATGGTGCTCGCCTTCTTGATCACCGAGTTGACGGGAGCAACCTCATGACCATGTCCATACCCACCGGAGGACTCGAAGGCGCGTCCATGCTGATCACTGGCGGGGGCAGCGGTATCGGCCTGGGCATCGCCGCCCGCTTCGTCCGCGATGGCGCGCACGTGACGATCTGTGGCCGAACCGAGGATCGGCTGATCGCGGCGACCGAGGAACTGCGGTCGGGGGCGGCCTCGGGCGTGAACGTGCAATACGTCGTGACCGATGTGACGGTCGAGGATCAGGTCACGGCCGCGGTGGCGACCGCGATCGGTGTCACCGGCGCGCTCGACGGTGCGGTGGCGTGTGCCGGCGGTTCCGAGACGTTGGGTCCCATCACCCAGATGGACACCGAGGCGTGGCGGCGCACGATCGACCTCAACATCACCGGGACGATGCTCACTTTCAAGCACGTCGGTGCGGCAATGGCCAAGGCCGGGTCGGGCTCCATGGTGGGAATCTCCTCGGTCGCGAGTTCGAATGTGCACCCCTGGTTCGGCGCCTACGGCCCGGGCAAGGCGGGCATCGACCACGTCTGTCAGCTGGCCGCGATCGAACTGGGCGCCAGTGGGGTCCGGGTCAACGCGATTCGGCCGGGCCTGGTCGACACCGAGTTGGTGAGCTTCGTCACCGCGGGCGGCGACGTGCTGGACGACTACCTCGAATGCATGCCGGTGGCCCGGGTCGGAACCGTCGAGGACATCGCCGCGTTGGCGCGCTTTCTGGTCGGGCCGGAGACCACGTGGCTGACCGGCCAACTCATCAACGTCGACGGCGGCCATCAGCTGACGCGGGGGCCGTCATACCGATCGCTGATCGAACCGCTCTTCGGCGCCGACGGTCTCCGCGGCATCGTCGACTGAGCGGCGCGATCCCCGAGCCGCCCGTCTAGGCCTTGGGTGCGAAGCCGGGGAAGGGCAGGATCGTTGCGAGCTGCCGCGATTGTGCGAGCAGGGTGCCGTCCGGGGCCCACACCTCGCCGTCCTCCTCGAGGAAGCCTCCGCTCGCCACGGTCGTGCGGAACGATGCCAGCACGAAGTCGTCGGCCGCGAGCCCCGGATGCGGCAGTGCGGTACGGAAGTGGATGGTCAGGTCGACCGTCGGGATGATGACCGGTGCGTCCAAGCGACTGAAGGTCGGTGGCACCCACGCGTCGGTGATGGCCGCGGCGACCAAGGCGTCGACCGGTCGATGTTCGGGGAGTCGGATCCAGCCCCCCGCCACCGCTCGCCCCGAACGGGCCCGGCCGAGTTCGGGCGGCTGACCGATGGCCCACCGGGTGTCCCAGCGCCGCGCGATCTGGGGCGCGTCGCGGGGCGCGGGTCGAGCCTGGAAATGACTCGGGCCCGGCACTTGCGGCATGACGAGATCGGTGAACTCCACCGCCGGCCGGGACGTCGAGAAGGCTCCGAGGGCGAGGGCGACCACCCGACCGTTCTGGGTCATGCGCACCGAACACGAGGTCATGGACCGACCGGACCGTTCGATGACGACCTCGAGGTCCGCGTCACCGTCGCCGGCCGGACTCAGGTAGTGAACCGTCAGCGAGCGGGGGGCGCGACCGGGATCGTCGATCTCGTGCTCCATCGCGCGCAGGATGACGGCCGCGACGTAACCGCCGTTGGGCCCTCTGGCGACCCACCACTCGCGCGACATCGTGGCGGAGTACCGACCGGCACCCGTCGGCCGGACCGCCGTCTCCTGATCGAACGGGCTCGTTTCCAAGCTCGGGACCCTACGTCGTCCCCACCTTCGGGATCGCCGGCTAGGTGTACTCGGCCGGCTCCCAACTCGGGGGCACGGTCACGATGGGGCGGGCAGCATGGTGGCTCAGCCGGGACGCGGTGTTTCCCACGACGAGTTCGCCGAGAGTCCCCCGTCCGCTCATACCGACCACGATCAGAGCCGGATCACAGGCGCGCGCGACGTCCAGCAGCGCATCGGCGGGCCGTCCCACCACCAACTCCGCGCGGTAGGGAACCCCGGCAGTTCGCAACGATTCGGTCCATTCGCCCTGGAGCCGTTTCTCGAACTCGTGGCGAATCGGATCGGGATTGACCTGGATCATCGACAGCTCCCACTCCGCCGTCGAAGACGCGACGTACACGACGAGCAGTTCCGCTCCGACTCGCTTCGCGTGGTGAGCCGCCCACCGGAGCGCGGCTCGCGATGCATCGGTGTTGTCGAAGCCCACAATGATTGTCTCGATCGTGACCACCTCCGTAGCGTGCGTGCGCCGGATCCTATTCACTCACGTCACCTACGCTCGCCGGGCATGGCGGAATCGGTGTCGTTGGTCACGAGCGATGGACTCACGCTGGAGGCCGAGCTCTCCGTCGCGCCGGCCGAGACCGTTCGCCTCGTGCTGTGTCACCCGCATCCGCTGCACGGTGGCGATATGCGTTCGCTGGTGATCTCGGAGTTGTTCCGCAACCTGCCGGAACTCGGCGCGACGTGTCTTCGCTTCAACTTCCGCGGGGTCGGCCTCAGTACCGGTTCCCACGACCGAGGCGACGCCGAACGAAACGACGCCGTCGCCGCGCTCTCCTACCTTGTGGCCGACACAACGGTGCCGGTCTTCATCGCCGGCTGGTCGTTCGGTGCGGATGTCGCGTTGTCGGTCCAGGACCCACGGCACGCCGGTTGGATCGCCATCGCGGCGCCCCTTGCCTCGAGCCGCGACCTCGACGCGACCGCGACGGACCCGCGACCCAAGCTCCTCCTGCTGGCCGAGAACGACGAGGTTCGCCCGGCCACCGAGGTCGCGACGAGCGTGGCATCGTGGACCGAGACGACGGTCGCGGTCATTCCGGGGGCTTCACACTTCTTCGTCGGGCGCACCGGTCTCCTCGTCGAGCAGACCACGGCCTGGCTCGGATCGCGAACCGGGGAGCAGACGGGCTAGTTCAGCTCGGCGGTGTGACACACGCGGCGATGCCCTCGCTCACGGTGAACCGTCGTTCGTAGAGCGCGCGACCGGCGATGGCCCCGTGCAGCCGCCGCCCCTCCGTCTCGGCTCGTGCGAGCACCGTGAGGTCGTCGAGCGTGCCCACTCCCCCGCTCGCGATCACCGGGGTCGGCGTCGCGGCAACCACGGCGAGCAGCTGGTCGACGTCGGGACCTTCCATCGTGCCGTCGCGCCCGATCTCGGTCACCACCAGCGCGGCGACTCCGGAATCGGCGAATCGCCGGGCGAGGTCGAGCAGATCGAGCCCACTTCCGGCCACCCAGCCGCGCACCGCGACGTCCCGGCCGTGGGCGTCGAGTCCGACACCGACGTGACCGGGATGCAGCGTGCACAACGCGTCGACGAGTTCGGGGTTCTCCACCGCAGCAGTGCCGACGATCACCCGATCGACGCCGGCGCTCCACAATGCACTCGCGGCCTCTACGGAGCGCACGCCGCCACCCGACTGGACCCGGCAGTCGACCGCGGCGCAGATGGCCTCGATGGCTCCGAGGTTCGCCGCCGAACCGGTGCGGGCGGCGTCGAGGTCGACGACGTGAATCCACGCTGCGCCTTCGGCTTCGAACCCACGCGCCACACCGACCGGGTCCGCGTCGTAGACGGTCTCGGCCGCGAAGTCGCCGCGCAGGAGCCGCACCGCGTTGCCGCCGCGTAGGTCGATGGCCGGGTAGAGGTCTATAACGCGCCTTTGGTCGAGGGGAGCTGACCGCTCTCCACCCGGACGGCATCCCGCAGGCATCGCGCCACGCCCTTGAACGACGCCTCGATCACGTGGTGGCCGTTGCGACCCTCCAACGAACGCATGTGCAACGTGATCCCCGCCGCCTGGGCAAAGGCCCGCCAGAACTCCTCGGCCAGCTGTGGGTCGAAGGTTCCGATCCACTCCGACACCGGATCGATGTCGTACGCGAGGTAGGGCCGCCCGGAGAGGTCGAGCGCGATCTGCACCAGGGCCTCGTCGAGCGGGAAGAGTCCCGACGCGAAGCGCCGGACGCCGACTTTGTCGCCCAGGGCTTCACGGAAGGCACTCCCCAGGACGATCCCGACGTCCTCGATCGTGTGGTGGGTGTCGATGTCGAGGTCGCCGCTCGCGGCGACCCGCAGATCGAATCCCCCGTGTTTGCCGAGCTGGTCGAGCATGTGGTCGAAGAACGGAATTCCCGTACTGGCCGATACCGCGCCCTCCCCGTCGATCTCGATCTCGATCTCGATGGTGGTCTCTTTGGTGGCTCGGCTGATCTGCGCGTGGCGACTCAAGGCTGGGTTCCGTTCATCGGGGTCTACTTTCGCGCGACGGCGGCACGGAGCCCGGCGAGAAAGTGATCGTTCTCCTCCGGGGTGCCGATTGTGACTCGCAGACAGTCTTCGACGCCGGGCCAGCTGCTGAAGTCCCGGACGAGGACGCCGTCGTCGACCAACGCCTGCCAGACCGCGTGTCCCCCACCGTGGCAGCGGAACAGGAGAAAGTTGGCACCCGACGGGAACACGGTGATCTCGGACAGATCCTGGAGCGCGCGGAAGAGCCGCTCCCGTTCTTCCACCAATCGGCTCACCCGCGATTCCATGTCCGCGACGAAGTTCAGTGCGACCCGTCCGGCAGTTTGGGTGCTGACATCGAGGTGATACGGAAGGACGACCTTGTCGAGCTCGGCGACCAACCACGTGGGCCCGACCAGGAAGCCGAGGCGGAGCGCGGCGAGGGACCAGACCTTGGAGTACGTCCGGGTCACCACCACGGCGCGTTCCTCGGACACGAGCGAGAGGGCCGAAGTGGTCGCGAACTCGCCGTAAGCCTCGTCCACGACCACGAGCCCGGGCGCGGCGTCCGCGATCGCGGCGATCGTGTCGACCGGCTCGATCGTGCCCGAAGGATTGTTGGGCGAACAGATGAACACGATCTCGGGTTGCTCCCGCTCGATCAACGACACCGCGCTGCGCGGGTCGATGAGGAAGTCGTCGCCCCGATGCGCGGTGATCGTGCGGGTGCCCGTGAGCCGGCTGATGTGGGCATGCAACGCGTACGTGGGTTCGAAGATCAGCGCCCTCCGGTCGGGGCCCCCGTACGTCAGCAAGAGGGTCTGCAACACCTCGTTGGAGCCGTTGGCCGCGAACACCTCGTCGGCGGACCGGTCGAAGCGTTCCGCAATCGCCTGCCGCAGCGCGCCGGCCAATCGGTCGGGGTAGCGGTGAAGATCGGCTGCGCGCAGTTCGCGCAACCACGCGTCGAGAAACTCGGGTGGCGGAGGGTACGGACTCTCGTTGGTGTTCAACCGAACCGAGACATCGAGCTGGGGTGAGTGGTAGCCCGCGAGATCCTGGAGATCGGCGCGCGGCGCGATGCGACTCATGAGCGCATCCGTCTCCGCACCGAGGCGGCGTGGGCGGCGAGTCCTTCGGCATCGGCGAGCGTTGCCGCGGCCGGCCCGACGGCCGCGAGGCCGTCCGGCGTGGCCCGAATGATGTGCATGTGGGTGCGGAAATCGTCCACGCGCAGTGCGCTGGCGAACCGCGCGGCCCGCCCGGTGGGCAAGACGTGATTGGCGCCGGAGACGTAGTCACCGATCGCAGTAGGGGCATCGATGAAGACGGCACCGGCGTGGCGCACCGTCGGCACCATCTCGGCGGCGTGGTCGATCAACAGTTCGAGGTGTTCCGGCGCCACGTGGTTCGCGACCTCGATCGCCTGCTCGACGTCTCGGACCAGCACGGCGCGACCACCGGTACTCAGCGTGGACCGGATCTCGTCCGCGCGTTCGGCGGTCCCGAGATACCCGGTGAGTGCGTCGACGACCGCGTCCAGGACGTTCGGATCCCACGCGACGACCATGGCGGTGCCGCCGGGACCGTGCTCGGCCTGCGCCGCGAGGTCCAAGGCCACCTGGAGCGGATCGGCACCGGAGTCGGCCACCACCACGAGTTCGGACGGTCCCGCCGGTCCGTCGATCCCCACGACGCCGGCGCCGGCGACCTGACGCTTCGCCGCGTCGACGTACGCGTTCCCCGGCCCGACGATGACATCGACCGCGGGAATCGACTCGGTGCCGTAGGCCATCGCGGCAATGGCCTGGGCGCCACCGACCCGGTAGACCTCGGTCACATCCGCGAGCAGGGCCGCGGCCAGGGTGACGGCAGGGATCACGCCGTCGCGGTCGGGTGGGACGCACAACACCCGCTCGGGAACGCCGGCGATCCTCGCCGGGATTGCGGTCATCAGTACCGTCGACGGGTAGGCCGCCCGACCGCCCGGAACGTAGAGCCCGGCCCGATCGACCGGCCGAATCGCTTCGGTCACGGTCAGGCCGTCCGCCTCGAACGAGGTCGGCGGCACCGACACTTGGCGCTGGTGGTAGTCCGCGATACGGCGTCCGGCGAGTTCGAGTGCGGCGCGCACTTCGGGCGGTGTGAGCGCGGCCGCAGCTTCCCATTCCGAGCGGGGAACCCGGATCTCGTCGATCGTGGCGTGGTCGAACTGGCGGGTGTACTCCCGCAGCGCGGCGTCGCCCTGGGTGCGGACGGTCTCGATGATGCTGCGAACGGTGTCGGCGACCGGATCGGGGCCGATGGTGCCCACCGACGTCAATCCGAGCCGAACTCCGAGGTCGGCACGCGCGTCGCGGACGTCGAGGCGGACGAGCATCGAGTCATCGTACTTGCGGACCCTCGGTCCGATGACTCGAGTTCCCGATGAATTGCATCCGGGTTCGGCCGTTGTCAGGCTGCGGTGGTGACTGCCAGTTCCGACCATGCCGAACTCAGCACGCTCCGCTCGTCGCTGGAGGAATGCACCCAGCGAGTCGTGAGCGTGGCCGATCGCTATCGCAACACCGATGAATCCGGCACGGCCTCGGACCTCGACAGTGCCGAGCGAGGCCTCATCAGTGCCCGCCGGGCACTCGATCGCGCCCTCCGTGCGCTCGCGGAACGAGCCGGGATCTAGAAGTCGTCGGCGATGTCCGCCCGCGGCGCGGCGAAGATCTGTCCGAGCACGTCGATCTGATCATCGGTGCCGCCGAGACGCCCCGCGGCCGCCAGGGCCCGGGTACTGAATCGGCCGATGGACGCGGCGCTCAGGGCGCCGATGTCGGTCGTAAGGTCGCCTCGACGGCGGGGAGGCCCGGCCGGCTCCGCCGGCTCGGCCGTCAAGGTGCCGGCATCGGCGATCAGCGTCCACGCCTGAGCTGGCGCGTCCGGCCATGGGTCCGCCACGACGATGTTCAGCCGCGCCGATCCGGCGAAGCTCGTCCCTCGCTCCGCCAACGCCCGGGGCAGATCCAGAATGCGATACATCCACCGGTTGATCAGCGCCGGCCGGGCGTCCTGCTCGTCGAGCAACAGGAGGATCTGATCGACGGCGGGTGCCGGGATCTGCACGGATTCGACCTGCATCGAGTGGGTGCCCAGAAATCGCCAGAGGGACGCGGCGGTGTGCGGATCGTCGGCGACGAGTTCGTCGACGCGCAGGTGGTATCCCCAGCTGTCGGACCTTGCCTGCTGCTGGTAGCGGACGTAGCCCGCGAGCGCCTCGCCGGTTCGGACCCCGTAGACGAACCCGCCGTCCTCGTCCTCGATGCTGTCCCGCAGCGCCCAGAAGGAGTCGGACCGATCCACGAAGCCGTGCCGCGCCGGCGCGCACCGTCCGTAGCATTGGTGCACCGCCACGCGATCGGCGGGGCCGAGGCGCTCGACCGTCTGCATCTCATCGACCCGGAGCCGGGCGAGGCTGCGTGTCGGAACGTCGTAGGTGGCCTGATCCCCGGCGAGTTCCCAGCCGGCCGCGCGGTAGGACCGCGTCGTCGCCGGATGGAGCGCACTCGTCACGAGTCCGTGATCGCGCATCCAACCGAGTGACGAGAACAACAATTGGCGCGCCACGCCCTGACCCCGAGCCTCCGGGCGCACGACCACCGCCGCGACTCCTCCCAGACCAACCCGGCGACCTTCCAGCCACTGACCGCCCGGCAGGATCCGTAATCCTCCGACGAGGTCCGACTGCCGATAGGCGCCGAGTCGGAGCGCGTCGGTGTCGGTGGCGACTCGGGCACTCCACGACTCCCGCTCCGATTCGGGGCGTCCGAACGCCTGCGCACGGATGTCGTAGTACTGATCGAGATCGTCCTCGCCGATCTCGCGGAGTTCGAACTCGCTCATAGCCGCCCGGCCGACGGACAGAGGTCTGCGAGCTGGCACTCGTCACATCGCGGCCGTCGGGCAGTGCAGACCCGTCGCCCATGCAGAATCAGACGCAACGACATGCCACCACGGGCCTCCGGGGGCACCAGCGCGTTGAGGTCGTGCTCCACCTTCACGGGATCGGTCTCGTTGGTGAGTTTGAGCCGGGTCGCGAGCCGGCCGACGTGGGTATCGACGGGCAGCCCGGGGAGGTCGAACGCCACGGAACGAAGCACGTTCCCGGTCTTGCGGCCGACGCCGGGCAGCGTCACGAGGTCCTCGAGTTCCGACGGCACTTCGCCGTCGAATCGATCGCGTACTGCGGTCGCCATCCCGATCAGACTTTTCGTCTTCTGGCGGAAGAAGCCCGTCGCGTGGACCAACACCTCCACCTCGGATGGGTCGGCCGCGGCCAGCGCGTCCGCGTCCGGATACCGAGCGAAGAGCGCCGGCGTCACCGAGTTCACCATCTCGTCGGTGCATTGTGCCGACAGGATGGTGGCCGCGAGGAGCTGGAACGGGTTGTCGTGGCGCAGCGCGCACAACTCGACCGCCCGGCCGGGATACTCGGCCTCGAGCCGCGT
>JAENVU010000026.1 GCA_016650415.1 Acidimicrobiia bacterium | reverse complement strand
CGTCTCACCGATATCGGCACCAGAATCGACCGACCTGAGGGCCGTATGACCTATCTCGGCCGTTTCCTGCGGGCCTCAGCCCGCGGCGGCGCGGCCGGCGCGGCGGCCGAAGAAGCTGCCGTCGCCGAGGGAGATCCCGCTGACGTACCCGCCGGCCGCGATGCCCGCGGTCGTTCGACCGGCGGCGAACAGCCCGGGGATGGGCGACTCGGTGCCATCGAGGACCGCGCCGTCAGTGTCGGTGGCGAGTCCGCCGAGGGTGAACGGCGCGTAGATCGCGTCGCGATCGACCCGGAGATCGACCGCGCCGAGCGGCGCGGCGAGTGGGGTCAGGAACTCGGGTTGCTTGTGCCAGGCCGGATCGGACCCGGTGGCGGCGTGGCGGTTGTACTCGGCGATGGTGCGCGCCAGACCGGCCTCGTCGATCCCGATGTCGCGTGCGAGCTCCTCGGGGGTCTCGGCGGCCCACTGGAGTCGCATGCCCACGAAGTTGACCTCGAAGATTTCCTCACTCACGATCATGTAGACCTCGCCGCCCTGCTCGAGCAGCGCGCGCATGCCGATGCGACCGGTGTAGGTGTCTTCGTTCACGAACCGTTCGCCTCGGGAGTTCACGAGCAGTGCGCGCGCGAGCCGGTGCGGAGGGCCGATCGGCAGCGCGCACTCGACGGCGTCCATGTTGCGGAGCCCGGCACCGACGCCTTGACCGAGGCGGATCGCCCGGCCGTCGTCGTTGGCCTGGCCGACGCGCCACGCCACGTTGGGGCGACGCGCCGGCGGGCAGTAGTGCTCGAGCATCGGTTCGTTGAAGACGAACCCACCGGCCGCGAGCACGACCCCCCGACGCGCACGAATCAGACGACGCGTGCCGTCCGCGGTGGCCGCCGTTCCGACGACCGCGCCGTCGCGGTCGACGACCAATTGTTCGACGCGTGCGTCGTTGAGCGTCGTCGCGTTCGTGCGGGCGCGGGCCGAACCCAGACACTCCATGAGGAAGCCGCCGGCGGTATCCGGGAACTGGGGATGGTGGCCGCGGGGCACGGGGTCGGCGATGTCGATGAATGGCCACGAATCTTCCCCGCCGGAGTAGATCAGGCCGGAGTCGTCGAAGGGTTCGCGGTTCGGTTCGTCGTTGAACTGCGCTTTGAACGGCACACCGTGCTCGACGAGCCAGTGGTAGTGCGCCACGGATTCCGCGCAGTAGGCGTTGACCTTGGCCGCATCGACCCGGGGACCGCAGGCGGCGAGGAGGAATCGCTCCATGTTCTCCGCGGTGTCGTGGTACCCGCACGCCTCCTGAATCGGCGTCCCGCCGCCGAGATAGATGAGTCCGCCCGACAGCGCGGAGGTCCCACCCGGCACCATCGCCCGCTCGAGCCCCATGACCGACGCGCCGGCCTCGGCGGCCGTGATCGTGGCGCAGGTGCCCGCGATGCCGAGCCCGACCACGACGACATCGACCGTGTCGTCGAAGGTGACGCGCTCGGCCGCGAGTGGCTCGATGGCGTCGAGGTCGGGCGCGTTCATTGGTCGGGGCCGGTCATCGTCGAACTCAGAACTTGGTGATGATCGTGTCTGCGAACTTGGTCAACGAGTCGAGCTGGACCCCGAGATCGTTGGGGTCGCCGCCGAAGAAGTACCAGGGCACGGTCTGCAGTTCGGTGACGCCGGCGTCGGCCAGCCGGTGATACCCGTCGAGTTCGAACGCATCGGTCGGCAGCGCGTTGATCTCGAAGGGTTGGTCGGCGCGACCGTATTCGGCGCGGTAGAGGTTGATGGCTTCGATGGCACCGACGATCTCGGCGGTCGTGTTCTGGACCGAGATCCAACCGTCGGCGAGGCGGGCGGCGCGTCGGAAACCCGGTTCGGAGAGTCCACCGACGTAGATGGGAACGGGCTGGTCCGGCGCCGGAGACATCATCAGCCGGTCGAAGTCGTAGTGGTTGCCGTGGTACTCGACCCACTCGGGGCCGTTCCCGGCACAGACGAGTTTGAGGATCTGGATCATCTCGTCGGCGCGCTTGCCGCGCGTCTTCATCTCGGTGTGCGTCCAGGCGAACTCTTCGGGGATCCACGAGAGGCCGACGCCGAGCCCGATGCGGTTCTTGGAGAGCACCGCCATCGACGAGAGCTGTTTCGCGACGAGCAGCGGGTCACGGATCGGGAGCTTGATGACATTGGTGAGGAATCGGATCCGCTCGGTGACTGCAGTCATCGCGCTGATGGCGACGAACGGGTCGACGAACGGAGTCTCCGGAGTCCAGAAGCGTCCGCCGTCGGGGGAGTAGGGGTAGTCGGCCGAGACCGCCTCGGGGAAGAACACCGAATCCGGCACCGTGATCGAGTCGAAGCCGGCTTCCTCCGCGGCGCGTGCCATCGGCACGAGGTGATCGGCAGGGAACATGGGGAACGCGACCGTCCAGCGCATCAGCTGTCTCTTTCTCCCACGGTTACAGGTCGGGAAGGCCGAGCGCGAGGTTGGCTTCTTCCAACCCACCGTCGACTTCCATGATCTTGCCGGTCACGAAGCTCGCGGCCGGTGACGACAGGTACAGCGCACACAGCGCGATGTCGTCGGGTTCCCCGAGGCGCTTCAGGGGCGTCCCCTGGACCATCTGGTTCCGGAGGCCGTCGTCGGTGAGCACCGTCTCGAGCGCACTGGTGGCGACCGAGCCCACGGCGATCGCGTTGACGCGGATCTTCGGTGCGAGATCGGCGGCCATGAGCCGGGTCAGGTGGGTCAGCGCGCCCTTGGCGGTGCCGTAGGCCGCGAACCCGCGGTCGCGGAGACGGCCGATCGCCGAGGAGATGTTGACGATGGCCCCTTCACCTTGTTCGAGCATCTGGGGGGCCGCGGCCTGGGACAGTACGAACGCGGTGGTCGTGTTGAAGTGAAATGCCCGCTCGAAGTAGCCCGGGCTCGTGTCGAGGAACGGCCGGGGCGGAGTGCCGCCGGCGTTGTTGATCACGATGTCGATCCGGCCGAACTCCTCGATGGTCGAGGCGGCCAGGGCGACGATGTTGGCGTTCTCGTTCACATCGGTGGGCACCACGAGCGCCCGGCGCCCGAAGCCACGGACGTCCGCGGCGACGGTTTCGAGTTGGTCGGCAGTGCGCGACGCCAGGACGACGTCGGCACCGGCCTCGGCCAGGCCCCGAGCCGTGGCCGCCCCGATGCCGCGGCCGGCGCCCGTGACGATGGCGATCTTGCCGTCGAGTCGGAATCGTTCGAGCACTGGTCCCCCTTGAAGGTCGGCCCGGGACCGTAGCCGCCGTGCGCAACGGCCATCATCCCGGTCGCCGGGAACCCGAAGAATCCACGGCTCACGAGCCCGATTCCGCGTAGGGTGCGGCCGTGATGTGGCGGGTCCAGGTGCGGGTCGGCGGGGCCGACGGGGCGGACGGGGAGTCCGGGTGACGACGCCTGCCGTCGCCGCGCGCACGGTCACGAAGCGGTTCGGGACCATCACGGCGGTCGACGGCGTCTCGGTGGAGATCGCCGGCGGCGAGTTCTTCTCCCTCCTCGGGCCATCGGGGTCGGGCAAGACCACGATGTTGCGGATGATCGCCGGGTTCGAGCTGCCGACCTCGGGCCGGATCGAGCTCGACGGCGAGGACGTGACGCGCCAACCCCCGTTCGATCGTGACGTCAACACGGTGTTCCAGGACTACGCCCTGTTTCCCCACATGAACGTCCGGAAGAACGTCGAGTACGGACTCCGGGTCAAGGGGGTCGCGAAATCCGAACGGCGCGAACGGGCCGAGGCGGCCCTGCACACTGTGCGCTTGGAGGCGTTCGGCGAGCGGAAGCCCGATCAGCTCTCGGGCGGACAACGCCAACGCGTCGCACTGGCGCGGGCGCTGGTCAACGAACCGAAGGTGCTCCTGCTCGACGAGCCACTCGGCGCGCTCGACCGGAAACTCCGGGAGGAGATGCAGCTCGAGCTGGCCCGCATCCAGCGCGATGTCGGGATCACCTTCATCTTCGTCACCCACGACCAGGGCGAGGCGCTGACGCTCAGCAGTCGCGTCGCGGTGTTCAACGCCGGTCGCATCGAACAGGTCGGGACGCCCCGCGAGATCTACGAGGCGCCGGCCACGGAGTTCGTCGCGAGTTTCGTGGGCACGACGAGCGTGATCGGTGAGGAGGCCGCGGCGGCGCTCCTGGGTGAATCGACCGCGCGGGTGCTCCGCCCCGAGCGGGTACGGATGGCGACCGCCGCGACCGCCCCGGAGGGGTGTGTGCAGGCGCCCGGCACGGTTGCCGACGTGCAGTACCACGGCGACGGTACGCGCGTGCGGGTGGAGATCGACGCGGGCGCCTCGCTCGTTGCCGAGCTCCCCAACCGGCACGAGGGCGAGTCGGTGCCCGCCCTCGGCGATCGGGTCACGGTCGAGTTCGACCGCTCCGATCTCATGACGCTCGAGCGGTCCACGAGTCACGATCAACCAATAGGGGAGAAACCATGAAACGCATTGTGAAACTCATCGCGGTGTTCGCCACGCTCGTCGTGGTGCTCATCGCGTGTGGCAGCAGCAGCAGTTCGTCACCGAAGAGCAGCGGGACCAGTTCCGGCTCGGGGAGCGGCAAGCTCTCGATCCTGGCGTGGCCCGGCTACGCGGAGAACGGATCGACCTCCAAAGACACCGACTGGGTCACACCCTTCGAGAAACAGTCGGGGTGCAACACGACGGTGAAGACGTTCGGCACCTCCGATGAGGCGTTCCAACTCTTCAACACCGGCCAGTACGACGTCGTGTCGGCGTCGGGTGACTCGTCGTTGCGCAGCGTTGCGAATGGCGACGCCGCGGTCATCGACACCGCGAAGGTCACGACCTACGCCGACCTCGCCGACTTCCTCAAGGCCAAGGCCTGGAACAGCGTCGACGGCAAGATCTACGGAGTTCCGCACGGTTGGGGCGCCAACCTGCTCATGTACAACGAGACGGCCGTGACGCCGGCGCCCACGAGCTGGGGCGCGGTGTTCGAGGCGAACTCGCCGTACAAGGGCAAGGTGACGGCCTACGACTCGCCCATCTACATCGCCGACGCGGCGCTGTACCTGTCGAAGACCAAGGCGGATCTCGGGATCACCAACCCGTACTCCCTCGACGAGGAACAGTTCTCGGCGGCCGTCGAACTGCTCAAGCAGCAGAAGCCGAACATCGGTGAGTACTGGTCCGATTACCTGAAGGAGCAAGAGGGCTTCACCAAGGGGAGTCTCGTGCTCGGCACCACCTGGCAGGTGATCACCAACGGCGTGAAGGCCGACACCGCATCGCCGCCGGTCAACGCGATCATTCCGTCCGAGGGATCGACGGCGTGGTCCGACAGTTGGATGGTGTCGACGAAGTCCAAGAACGTCGACTGTGCGTACAAGTGGATCAACTGGATCACGAGTCCGTCGGTCCAGGCACAGGTTGCCGAGTACTTCGGTGAGGCGCCCGCCAACCTCAAGGCGTGCACGGAGACCTCGGACAAGGACTTCTGCACGACGTACCACGCGGAGGACAAGGCCTTCTACGACCAGCTCGCGTTCTGGACGACGCCGACGGCGAAATGCCTCGACGGTCGGTCCGACGTGACGTGCAAGGCGTACAAGGACTGGACCGCCGCATGGGACGAGATCAAGGGCAGCTAGCCCGGCTCGGGGGTGGGTCGCACTGGCCCACCCCCGCTCGTCCCTCATGACGGAACCGTCTGCCCCCCAGGTGCATGGAGTTCGGCGCCGGGTCGCCCGCTTCTTCGCTCGTCATCCACGTGCTGCGTTGGGTGCGCAGCTCAGCGCGCCCGGCGGATGGTTGCTGATCATCTACATCGGCTCGCTGGCCGCGTTGATTCTCACGTCGTTGTTCCGGCTCGTCGACGATCCGACCGGGCTGGTGACCAAACTCGACACTTCGATCGGCTTCGGCAACTTCGACCGGGTCATTTCCCAGCCCGTCTACCGCGCGGTGGCCCTCCGGACGCTCGGTGCGGCCGCGACCGTGACCGTGATCGATGCCGTGATCGCCTTGCCGCTCGCGTTCTACATGGGCAAGGTGGCCTCCCAGCGGGCGCGTCGCATGCTGGTCGTCGCGGTGACCCTGCCACTCTGGGCGGGCTACCTCGTCAAGGGCTATGCGTGGCGGGCGCTGCTCGACCCGGGGGGCGGCGCATTCCAGGAGGTGTTCGGTCACTCGCTCGGTTTCGGATACGCGAGCTCGATCGTCGTGCTCGCGTATCTCTGGTTCCCGTTCATGGTGATCCCGCTCTACGCCGGATTCGATCGACTGCCGGACTCGTTGCTCGAGGCATCGACCGATCTCGGGGCCAAGGCCGGGCGCACCTTCGTGAGTGTGGTCGTGCCCCAGATCGTCCCTTCCCTCGTGGCCGGTTCGATCTTCACGTTTTCGCTCACGCTCGGCGACTTCTACATGAATCGGATCGTGGGAGGGACGACGGAGTTCATCGGGAACATCGTCTACCGCCAGTTCTCGGTCGACCTGCCCTTCGCGGCCGCGTACGCGGTCATCCCGATCGTGATCATGGTGGGCCTCCTGCTCGCGGTTCGACGCACCGGCGCACTGGACGAGTTGTAGCGATGTATCTGTCGTCGTCGGCGCGCTGGGCGCTTCGTGCCTTCACCGCTCTGGTACTGATCGTGTTGTACGCGCCGATCGTCTACGTCGCACGTCTGAGTGTGAACACCGCGCGGAACTACGCATGGCCGCCTCGGGGGTTCACGTTCGAGTGGTGGCAGAAAGCCTTTCACGAGACCGGGCCGCGCGAGGCGCTGCTCCACTCGGTGCAGACCGGGCTGACTGCGACGGCGATCGCATTGGTACTCGGAACCCTCGCGGCGTTCGCATTGACCCGCGCGAAGTTCTTCGGTCGGAACGCGGTGAGTCTCTTCATCGTCCTACCGATCGCGTTGCCGGGGATCGTGACGGGTATCGCGTTGCTCTCGGGCTTCGAGCGCGTCGGCATCACGGTCTCGTTCTCGACGCTGGTCGTGGCGCACGCGACCTTCTGCGTCGTGATCGTCTACAACAACGCCGCGGCCCGGCTCCGGCGACTGTCACCCAACCTGAGGGAAGCCTCCGCCGATCTCGGTGCCGAAGGTTGGCAGACATTTCGGTTGGTGACGTTCCCGTTGATGCGGACCGCACTGGTCGCCGGCGGGCTGCTGGCATTCGCGCTCTCCTTCGACGAGATCATCGTGACGACCTTCACGGCGGGCATCGGGTACAAGACCCTGCCCTTGTGGTTCGCCGACAACTTCTCGCGGCCGAACGCGATCCCGACGGTCAATGTGGTCGCGACCTTCGTGGTCCTGGCCTCGGTGATTCCGGTCTGGCTGGCCCAGCGCCTGACCGATCGGCCGGGCTCGGCGGTTTGACGGTCACCGCACGAACCACGGCCTGATCGCCGAGGGTTGGTACCGTCGGCGCATGGCGGAGGACGGAGTCGAGGCGGTCGGTCGCGTCATCGGCACCGAGGACAGCACGCCGCTGTCGTTCTGGGTGGCGGTGGCGCCGGAGCAGTACCTCCAACTCGACGACGTGGTGGTGACCGACCGTGAGCTTCCCGGCGAGGCCCAAACGGTCCGGCTGTCCGGAGTCGTGACCCAGGTCCGGGCCCGGCACGAGGGCGCCCGGTTCGATTCGGACGTCTTTCTGATTGCCGACGGCCTGCTGCCGGCCGAGACCGTCGAAGCCGCCGAGATCAGTACGACGCGTGTGGAACCCGAGACGTTCGTGCCACCGAGCCCGGGTGCGCTGGTCCGGCGGGCAGTGGGCGCAGAGCGGGATCACGCGCTGATGTTCGACGCGATGGAACGCCGGTTGCCGATCGGTGTCGGTCGCGACGGCGAGCCCGTGTTCGCGAATGTCGACTTCCTCGACGGAACCCGTGGCGCCCACGTGAGCATCAGCGGTGTGTCGGGCGTGGCCACGAAGACGACGTACGCCACGTTCCTGTTGTATTCGATGTTCAACTCCGGGGTGTTGGGCGCGGAGGCGACGAACACCAAGGCGTTGATCTTCAACGTGAAGGGCGAGGACCTGCTGTTCCTCGACCGGGCGAACATCCGGCTCGATGACGCGCAGCGCGAGCAGTACCGGACGCTCGGTCTGCCGGCCGAACACTTCGAAGACGTTGCGTTCAAGGCGCCACCACGACGCAACGACCCGAATGCCGGGCCCGACACCGCGTCCCGCACGACCGGGGTGTCGTCGTTCTACTGGACGATCGAGGACTTCGTCACCGGTGACCTCTTGCCGTTCGCATTCGCCGACGCGGAAGACGAACGTCAGCAGTACACGATGGTCATCCACCAGGTGATGCGGAAACTCGCCGAGGGCGAACCGTTCGGCGACGACGGTCGGTGGCGGGTCGACGGGGTGATCCTGACGACGTATCACGATCTGGTGGAACTCGTCGTCGACCGGTTGAACGACGACGACACCGCGGTGGAATGGGCCGGGCGCGCGGTGGGGATGGGCACGATCAACGCCTTCGTGCGTCGGCTGTTGTCGTCCCAGCGCGCGTTGGGATCGTTGATTCGTTCCGACATCGCCCGGCGCGACGATCGGGCGATCGACCCCACGGGCGGCAAGCAGGTCACCGTCGTCGACATCCACAACCTCACCGAACGCGCTCAGCGGTTCGTCGTCGGAGTGACGGTCAAGCGCGCGTTCGAGGCGAAGGAAGAGACGGGCATGCGCAAGCCGCTGTTGTTCGTCGTGCTGGACGAGCTCAACAAGTACGCCCCGCGTGAGGGAACCAGTCCGATCAAGGAGATCCTGCTCGATGTCGCCGAGCGGGGCCGCAGTCTCGGCATCATCCTCATCGGTGCGCAACAGACGGCCAGCGAGGTCGAGCGCCGGGTGATCGCGAACTCCGCGATCCGCGTCGCCGGGCGATTGGACCCCGCCGAAGCCACCCGTCCCGAGTACGGCTTTCTTCCCACTGCGCATCGCGAACGAGCCCGGATCGCGAAGCCGGGCACGATGTTCGTCTCCCAACCGCAGTTGCCGATTCCGCTGGTGGTCGAGTTCCCCTTCCCGGCCTGGGCCACCCGGCCGGAGGAGGCCGCGCCCGCCGCCGACGCCGCCGACCCGTTCGCGGGGATGCCGTGACCGAACCGGCCGCCGGGGCACGGCACCAGGACCGAAGCGAGGCCTCCATCCCGGTGTACCGATGCCGCGCGGGCCGAGCGGGGCCCGAGCGGCCTGCGCCGAAGGCGCGAGAGCGGGAGTGGCGTTGAGGATTCTCCACACGTCGGATTGGCACGTCGGCAAGACCATCCGGGGTGAATCCCGCATGGAAGAGCACGCGGCCGTTCTGGGCGAGATCGTCGAGGTGGCGGCGGGGGAATCGGCCGAGCTGATCCTGGTCGCCGGCGATCTGTACGAAACCGCGGCTCCGACCCCCGACGCGGTCGCACTGGTGCACCGCACGTTGCTCGACCTGCGCGCGATCGCGCCGCTCGTGGTGATCGCGGGCAACCACGACAACGCCGCGAGCTTCGAAGCGCTCCGACCGTGGGCCGAAGGTCTGGGCATCACCTTGCGCGGGCGGGTGGCCAAGCCCGACGAGGGGGGAGTCGTCGAGATCGACACCGCCGGCGGCGAGCGGGCGCGCGTTGCGATGCTGCCGTTCTGTTCGCCGCGGTGGGCCGTGCGCGCCGCCGACCTCATGGAGCTCGATGCCGCGCAGTCGGCCGGACTGTACGCAGAACGGCTCGCCGGAATCGTGGGCGCGCTGTGTTCCACCCCGGATCCCGACGCCGTGAACCTCCTGGTGGCCCACTGCATGGTG